>CANHKE010000258.1 GCA_947461155.1 Cytophagaceae bacterium
AAATTTAGTATTTCTACAAACAGAAAAGGAGACTCGAGCGATTCGTAATTACCACGAACCTTGCATTATCATTTCTTCTTCAGGTATGATATCGGGTGGACGTGTGGAGCAACATATCGCTGATAATATTGGAAATTCCTATTGTACGATATTATTGATCGGTTATTCAGCCGAGGGTACAATAGGTAAGCAATTGCTGGAAGGTACAGATATGATTCGTGTTAAAGATCGTGAGTATCGTGTCAATGCGCAAATCAGAAAGATTGATGTTTTTTCAGGTCATGCGGATCAAACGGGTTTGTTACGTTTTATCAAGGATCAAGACCCTGCACGCGCGAAGAAAATTTTCTTATCCCATGGGGAAGAAGAAAGTATGCTTGAATTTAAAGGAAAAATACATGAACTTGGTTTTCAAGAAGTTATTTTACCATCCAAACTAGATACTTTCGAGCTTTAGTAATTATTTTTGTATTGAATTTAAAATCGTCTTATGCGAACTTTATTAGAATTTGAAAAGCCAATTGCGGAATTAGAAGATAAGTTGATTGAAATGCGCAAACTTGCTTTAGAGAATAACGTAGATGTTACAAGTGCCGTAGCCTCTTTAACTGATAAAATTTTAGAATTGAAAAAGGAAACGTTTGCCAACTTGACTCGTTGGCAGCGAGTTCAACTCTCGCGTCACCCGGATCGTCCGTACACGTTTGATTACATTGAAAAGATGTGTACTGAGTTTATTGAAATTCACGGTGATCGTAATGTTGCTGATGATAAAGCGATGGTGGGTGGTTTTGGTAATATTGATGATGAATTTTCGGTGATGTTTATAGGCCAACAAAAAGGTCGGAATACGAAGCAGCGTCAATTGCGTAATTTTGGTATGCCAAATCCGGAAGGTTATCGCAAAGCGCTTCGCCTTATGAAGATGGCAGAGAAGTTCAATAAGCCAATTGTTTGTTTAATTGATACTCCAGGTGCTTTTCCTGGTTTAGAGGCTGAGGAGCGTGGTCAAGGTGAAGCTATTGCGCGCAACATTCGTGATATGTTTATGTTAAAAGTGCCTGTGATTTGTATCATTATTGGCGAAGGAGCTTCTGGCGGTGCCTTAGGGATAGCTGTGGGTGATCGGGTTTTAATGATGGAAAATACGTGGTACTCGGTAATTTCACCTGAATCTTGTTCTTCAATCCTATGGAGAAGTTGGAACTATAAAGAGCAGGCTGCTGAAGCTTTAAAACTTACCGCTGATGATATGTTGGGCAATGGGTTAATTGACGGAATTATTCCGGAACCATTAGGTGGAGCTCATTTAGACATGGAAGCTGCTGTAGCTATTGTCAAAGATGTGATCAAAAAAGAGTTGGCTGTCTTAAGCAAAATGGATCCTCAAGAACGGATTATGTCTCGAATTGAAAAATTCGGTAAAATGGGAGTTGTCGTTGAGTAATATGTCCCGTCCAGTAGCTGTTGTTTTTGATTTAGGGAATGTGTTGTTACCCATCAACTTAGATTTGACTTACGCAGCATTTGCTTCTTATACGCATTATTATGCCGCTGAGGAGATTAAATATAGAACGGAGCAAGAATCTTTGTGGCTAGCTTATGAATCAGGTTTAGTTTCATGTGCGCAATTCAGAGAATCTATTTGTTCGCGATTTCAAATGGAGTGTACGGACGCTGAATTTGATCAAGCCTTTTCAGCCTTATTACTGGATTTCCCTACAGATGTAGTTTCGTTTATCGAAGAAGTTAAATCAAAATTTCCAGTTTACCTTTTAAGCAATACGAGTAAAATTCATTCGCAGTTGTTCTTGCAAAATGATAACCTGTTTAATCAATTTGAATCACTTCATTTATCTTATGAAATGGGGGTGTCGAAGCCGGATAAACAGATTTACCAACAGGTAATGGATACGAATACTTTACAGGCTCATCAAATTATCTTTTTCGATGATAATTCATCAAATGTTCAATCAGCGAAGGAGTTTGGCTGGGATGCTGTTTTAATTGATCCAACACAATCGTTTTTACAAATCAGAAATCACTTAAGTCATTATGCTAATTAAGTCAGTTCTTTTTGATCTTGCATTTCGCATTTCCGGCTGGAAGCTGGCAGGTAATGTACCTCATCACTTGCCTAAAAGTTTAATTATCGTTTGTCCGCATGCTACCTGGGTTGACTTTCCGGTCGGACTGGGTGCTCGATCGATGATGAATATGCCCATTAATTTCTGGGGTAAAAAAGAACTTTTTGATGGTGCCTTAGGCGGAATATTTAGTTGGCTAGGAGGTTACCCTGTAGATCGTTCGAAAAACAATAACTTAGTTGGTGCCATTGTTGACATTTATAATTCAAAACAATCTTTTCATGCGGTATTGGCTCCCGAAGGAACACGTAAAAATGTCGAATCGCTAAAGACTGGTTTTTACTACATTGCTGTTCAAGCAAATGTGCCGATCATTATGATTGGTTTTGATTATGTGAATAAGCTCATTCATATTCGTGAGCCATTTGTGCCAACGGGTGATTTCGAAGTTGATAAGTTAGTTATTGCTGATTACTACCAATCGATTCCAGGAGTTCAGAAATCTTGGATTACGAATTATTTAGCCGATCGGGTATAGGATACGATTTTTTCAGCTGTTTTATGCGAAGCACCACTTTCCCCAATTAGGGTTTGTAGATCCTTGTATTCGTTTAATTGGACATTTCTTTTTTCACTACCTTCCGTCAGTAAGGGAAGCAATTGCGCTGAAATGTGATCACTAGAAAATGCGGTTTGTATTAATTCGGGTACTGCTTGTCGATTTAGGATGATATTGACCAGCGAAATGTAGTCTATCTTGACTAAAAGCTTCGCTAATGAATAAAATAACCAATCTGTTTTGTATACGACAACTTGAGGAATATGCAATAATGCGGCTTCTAAAGTAGCTGTTCCTGATGTAACGACGGCAGCCCTTGCTTGAGACAATACCTGGTAGGTGTCATCTAGGACAACTGGAATGTCGGCATGCTGGTATAATTCTTCCCATTCACGCACACCGGCAATTATGAAATTAATTTGTGGGTTGTCTGCGATCAATTGCTTGAAAACAGGCATTGCAGCTTTTATTTCTTGTTTTCTGGAGCCTGGGAGTAGTGCCACGTAAGATGATGGCCAAATGGCGTTAAATGGTAGATGCTTCCCACGAAATTGTTGGACAGCATCTTGTAGTGGATTACCTACATAATGCGTAGAAATTCCTCTTTCTTTGAACATGGACTCCTCGAAAGGAAATATGACATACAATTGATCAATCCATTTTCGAATGTCTTCAATTCGTCCTTTATTCCAAGCCCAAACCTTGGGTGCTATGTAAAATTGGGTATAAAATCCTTTAAGCTTAGCGATTCTTGCGGCCTTCAAATTAAATCCACCATAATCGATGAAGATGATGGTGT
>CANHKE010000259.1 GCA_947461155.1 Cytophagaceae bacterium
CAGTCGACATTTCATAAAAATCAACTGATTAATTTGAGCCTAAATGAAATTGCCTCGAATAATTCAACAGATAACGAACGTTCGAAATTAGATTACTTGAATAATTTGATTGATATCCCATTCATCAAAGTTTATTTATTAATTTTACTAGTGGTTTTAATATCATCAGAATTATTTCTAAAACTAAAAATCATTAAAATTTAGTTGTTTTCTACGCTATTCTATATTGTTATTAATATTTATCAGAGCTTGTTTTCTGTGTCTAATTTTTCGTACAATAATCAAATAGAAAAATTCAATGGTCTAGTTGAACAAAATAAATTAAAGCAAGCTAATTCGATCTTAATTAAATTACGAAAACAGTCTTTGTTTTCTAATAATTCCATTGAAAATAGATTTCGATTAATTGGTTTAAAACTAACCAACAACCAAAACCAAAAAATATTACATATCGGTAATGGTGGGGATGAAATTAATGACATTATTATTTCATCATTTATATCTAGTAAATATTTTCACAAACCGCAGGCAAACCGAATGTTGTCAAAGGCAATCATTAAATTCCCTAATTCAGACAGCCTTATTTATGTTTATGAATTATTAAAGAGTCAAGAAAATAGCAGTAAATCAAATCCTAAATTCATTTCATATAATTCATCAAATTATATTTGGAATGAGGCTGAAGCTTTACAATTATTGGATATGATGAAGAAAAATGAAAAGTTACTTTTATAAATAAATTAGAATGGTTAATACACAATTAGAGTTTCCAAATCAAAGTTCTTTTTATCGAGGAAAAGTGCGAGATGTATATTCATTTGATAAATATTTATTGATGATAACGTCTGATAGGATTTCAGCTTTTGATGTGGTTCTCCCTCGACTAATCCCCTATAAAGGACAAGTTTTAAATCAAATTGCTTCCTATTTTTTAGAGGCAACTTCAGATATCGTACCTAATTGGTTAATCAAGACTCCAGCTCCCAATGCCTCTTTTGGGATTAAGTGTGAAGCTATACCAATTGAAATGGTAGTTAGAGGATATATGGTTGGGCATTTATGGCGAGAATATAAATCGGGTAAACGTATCGTTTGTGGAGTTTCATTGCCTGAAGGTTTATCCGAAAATCAACAATTACCAAATCCGATTATTACTCCAACCACTAAGGCTAGTGAAGGTCATGATGAAGATATTTCCATAGAAGATATCATCAAGCAAGGCATTGTTTCTGCTGAATTAATGGATGAGTTGTGCCAAATAACATTTGCTTTATTTCAAAGAGGTCAAGAAATGGCAGCTTCAAAAAAATTAATTCTGGTCGATACTAAATATGAGTTTGGTTTGCATACTAATCAAGTGATGTTGATGGATGAAATTCATACACCAGACTCCTCCCGATATTTTTATAATGAGACTTACGCTGAATTATTTAGAAAGGGATTGCCACAAAAGCAACTATCGAAAGAATTTGTGCGCGAATGGTTAATTGCAAATAATTTTCAAGGAAAAGAAAACCAACAAATACCTCAAATTACTGATGAATTTGTCACTCAAATTTCAGAAAGATACATCTTGTTATATGAAGAAATTACTGGTCGTTCATTTGCAAAATTGCAAATAAGTGACAATTACGTAGCCGATATTTATAATCAAATTTCACCCTATTTATAAAATGTTAGAAAAAGTATATCAATTAGAACAGAATGAAAGTTATGCTGTAATAGATTGGCTTTCTCATGAATTATTGCAATCGAATGCAGAAGAGTTAGAATTAGCAGTAAGACTTCTATTTAAAAAAGAATATGCCAATATTATTTTCAATGCGTCGAAATTATCAGCTATAGATGGTTTTGGTGTCTCTGCAATACGCAAAGCAACGAAAATCTGTACAAATGAATTAGGTTTATTTGTTGTTGTAGGTAAACATGATGAGGTAATTGATCGATTAGATCAAGCCAAGATTGAGGATCTTACCATTATGAATACGGTAAAAGAAGGTGTAGATGCAATCTATTTAAATGATTTAGAGAATGATTTTGAAGATGAATCCGATGCAAATACGGATGAATATGGCATTGATGGTTCTGATTTAGGGGAGGATTATTAACAGAATAGGATAATTTTTAGATTTTCTATTTTTGTTTTTCGAAATTAACTTATTCCATAGATTATTTTGTCTTTATTGGTTTTAGCCAAATTTTTTTTTAGTTAAATTTGATTTGATTGTTATTTATAGCAGTTTCTGATTTTTTATTATTGCCTAATAGTTAGATTTTTTTTATACGTAATTGGTTAAAAAATATATTTCATTATGAATAACCTAATCGAGAATGGTCTTTATCGAAAAGAATTTGAGCATGATGCGTGCGGAATTGGTTTTGTAGCGAGCTTAAAAGGTATCAAATCTCATCGAATTGTTCAAGATTCGATAAAGATGTTGATTCGAATGGATCATCGCGGGGCATGTGGTTGCGATCCTAATTCTGGTGATGGAGCTGGGGTATTGTTGCAATTGCCGCATGAGTTCTTCATGGAAGAAACAAGTTCATTAGGTTTTGCCTTACCGTCTTTAGGAAATTATGGAGTAGGTATGGTATTTTTCCCTACGGATGAAATTTTAATCAAAGAATGTAAAGAAGTTATTGAGCGAAAATCTAAAAAATTAGGTTTACGCGTTTTAGGTTATCGTTTGGTGCCTGTGGATAATTCAGAAATCTCAGGGGCTGATTCGGGGAATACGGAACCTTCGATTCAACAATTATTTATTGAAAGGCCAGCAGATTGTGCTACCGAAATTGATTTTGAACGTAAACTATATGTTTTTAGACAATACGTTTCCAAGTTATTAAATGAAACGATTTCAGGTTTAAATAATAAATTTTACTTCGCTTCTTTGTCTTGCCGTACCATAATTTATAAAGGTATGTTGACAACAATGCAGGTGCCAGGTTATTTTCTAGATCTTTTTCAAGAAAACTTTACCTCAGCTTTAGCCATTGTACATTCACGTTTTTCAACGAATACATTCCCAGAATGGAAACTTGCTCAACCTTTTCGATTCATCGCTCATAATGGAGAAATTAATACGGTAAAAGGTAATTCCTCCTGGATGCAAGCACAATCAGCGTTGTTTTCGAGTAAATATTTTACACAAGAAGAATTAGATATGATTCTTCCTGTTTGTAGCCTTGGTCAATCTGATTCTGCTATTTTAGATAACGCTATTGAATTATTGTACTTGACAGGACGATCATTACCTCATGTTATGATGATGCTTATTCCAGAAGCATGGGACGGCAATGAAAGTATGGAAAAGTATAAAAAGGATTTCTACGAGTACCATGCAGCGATGATGGAACCGTGGGATGGTCCAGCAAGTATCTCTTTTACCGATGGTAAGATGATCGGAGCGACGTTAGATCGAAATGGCTTGCGTCCATC
>CANHKE010000260.1 GCA_947461155.1 Cytophagaceae bacterium
CTTCATGGCGCAGGAGATTGGTCGGGAAATAAACACGATCGGATCCAAGGCGAATGACTCGCAGATTCAACGGCTTGTCGTGAACATGAAGGATGAGTTGGAGAAAATTAAGGAGCAGACGGCGAATGTTCTTTAGACGCTGGACGTTGGACGCTGGACATTAGACTATGGACATTGGACGCTGGAAGAGTTTGTTGAGACGTGAAACCACCGTTTAGTCCCTAGGCTAAAGCCTAGGGTTAATTTCTAACCTCAGACTTTAGTCTGAGGAATCGACGATTTACATGCGTCTTTACAATCCATTTAAAAGCGCAATCCCCACACATCCAATGGCTAATCCCAGCCATTGCTTGCGCGTCAAGCGCTCCTTGAAAAATACATAAGCCGTAACAGCGCTCATTAAAATCACGCTCAAATTATACATGGTTAGGACTACCGCCACATTATTTTGGAATGCATCCAAGGCCTTCAACAAGAAATAAAACGAAAAGAAATTGGGTAAACCCAATGGGATAGCAGCTAAAACAGAATTGCGATTCCAGTTGAGGGTGCCTTTCCATGTATTCCACAAAATTACAACGATAGCTCCAGCCATCGAGCCGATCAGCAACATCATGATAAAAGGTAACGTACCGCCAACTTGCGCGGTCAAGGTGCTATTCAAATAACCAAAAAGCGTATTTGTTAGCCCGTAGGCCACAAAAACAGCCAATAATAACGCAACAACAGGCTTGGTACCACTCGTCGCATCCACCTGTGGACTACAGAAATAAATCGCCGCAAAGGAGAAAGTCAATCCCGCCGCGATCGACCACGTGATTTCTCCACCCGTTTTCAGAATAAATAAATTGATGAGTACCGGAATCACCAAGGAAATATTATTGGCAAGTGACGTAGGCGCCATACCATTCTTCTGCGTCGAAAAACCCGAAAGCAAAAAGGTAATCACAAAACCAATGCCCATCACGATCAATAACGCAGAATCAGTAGTCGAAGGCCAATGAAACGGAATAGCAGATGGTTGGTGTAAATAAGCCGTAAAAAAGCAAACGGGATAATTCAACAAAATCGCAATGCGCGTATCCACTTGAAAACGAGCGTGCGCGCGAAAATTCACCAGCAAAAGCACGGAGAAAATAACGCTTAAAATTAAATACAACATCTTATGATTTTTTAACCAGGTCTTCTAAAATACCAACCCATTCCGGAGAATTATTCAGGCTTTCCACCAGCTGCCAATGCTCGCCGCCAGCTTCTTCAAACAATTCTTTGTACTCCTCTCCCACCTCAATCGTTGTTTCCAAACAATCCGCCACAAAGGCTGGCGAGAATGCCAGAATTTTCTTTTTGCCTTCGCCCACTAAATGCTTAATTGTCTCGTCGGTATAAGGCTGCAACCAAGGATCGCGCCCCAATCGACTTTGGAAAGCCGTGCTGTAGGTACCTGGCTTTAAGCCCATTTCAGCAGCAATTCGGCGCGTCGTTTCGTGGCATTGCGCGCGGTAACAACCATGATTTTTCTCCGTGATGGTTTCGCAGCAGGTTCCAAAAACGCAGGTGTTTTTCGTATAATCCCCTTTGCGAATGTGACGCTCAGGAACACCGTGATAAGAGAATAAATAGTAGTCGAAATCTACATCCTTTTGGTAGTTTGCCGCTTTGGCCGCAAAATACTTCGCAAAAGCGGGATGATCATAGAAATAACTAACAATCGAAAGTGCCGGCATCACCTGCCAGTCTTTCATTAATTCCATCACACGTTCAAATACCGAACCGGTCGTTGCCGATGCATATTGCGGAAAGAATGGAATAACGATTAATTTCTTTAGATTTTTGGATTGCATATCGGCCAAAGCCGTCTTCATATCCGGAGATTGATACCGCATCGCTAAACGCACATAGTAGGCATCTCCTAGTGTTTTCTGCAAATCCTTAGCCACATCCTCCCCGTAATACTTCAAAGGCGAACCACGCTCATCCCACAATTCTTGGTAAATCTTAGCGGATTTCGGCGCCCGAAAAGGGGCAATAATACCATTAACGAGAATCGTACGGAAGATATAGGGAAAATCGATCACTCGACCATCCATTAAAAATTCACGTAAATATTTACGAACAGCTGGGGTTTTCGGATTATCCGGTGTACCCAAATTGACTAATAAAACTCCTATCATACCACAAATTTGGCCTAATAAATTAGAATACCCAACCTTCTGGCGTGATTTTTGTTCGAAGTGGTCCTTCTACACAAGGAGCTAAATCTTGGCAATTTACTGACCCTGGAGGACATGCATACGTTTCTCCCGGAATCGGATAGGTAATCGGCGTATATCCCTCTGGAACACCCTTTCGGCGATCAATGTTAAAAATTTTCTTACGCACAGAAAAAACATTGAAAATACCTAACACGCGCTCTTCGGGTTTGCTTACCGACTTAATATTCAAACTAAACCGTGTTTCTGCTGGCACATCAAACAAAGAACCACTGGATTGTACCGAAGAGATCAACGATTGATAAAAATTATATGCACTTTTCGTCACCGATCGCTGCTCCAAACGGAAATAATACGCACCATAACCATCAAAAGGCAAACGAGCGACTTGTCGGCCTACCACACGCTGACCATTTGTCAACACATCTGAGAAAACATTCAAATCGTTATTTGACGAAATGTCCCAGCAATTCCCGTCGCAACGGTAATTCAAAATATTGTTATTGGGAAAACGTGGCATCACACAATCTAAGGTTTTGACAAAATCAAAACGGCCACCATCTGTACAAGTCGCACAAAACTGCGTCTTTTCGTAATGTCTCCAATTCCACATGTAGTAATCCCCTTCAGTAGGCAGATCCTTGAAATCCAAATACACCGTAAATCCTGCGCGGCGTGGATCTACTTTGGAATATTGCTCAAATGCTTCAAAACGCACAATGGTATTATCAATTTCGGGAACAGCCTTCATCGTTTCTACGGAACTTTCGTATTGATCTCCTATGAGTGTTCTTACATATAATTTATAGGACGCTCCCACCTTACCAGCAAAACCAGCGGGTGGCAAATACGTTCCAAGTGGCTTAATTGCCTCCTTGAAAACCGTTTTTACGCCGTTATTATCCATGATGTACACTTCAGCTTTGGTCACTGGCTGCGCCAAAACAGATAAAATGCGATTGGCAGAACCCGTGATGCGTATTTTACATAATGCCGGATCATCCGCAATATCCGCCTCAATCGTCATGTACGATGTGGCATCTTTTTGCACAAAGTTTTCGATGGGCTGAACACATGAAAACAAAATGGCAATAAATAAGAAGGGTATATATTTAATAGGCATGGCTATAAAAATTTGAAGTTATAGGTCATCGACACAAATGGAGAAGCAAATACACTTAATTCATATGCTTTTAAGCCATTCTTTGTCGACTTAAAGA
>CANHKE010000261.1 GCA_947461155.1 Cytophagaceae bacterium
CACATTAAAAGACGGCGGAAACATCCAAACCGCCCATTACTACCTGGCAAACACCGGTGTCAAAGAGCAAAACTTTTCCATTCAATCAGGCTATAAAGCCTCGAAATGGGGATCCGATATTTTCTACAGCTACTTCCATTCCGTCATCGGTATCTATCTCGGCTCCCATATTGGCAATGTCAATGACCTCGAAAATGCCATTAGTAGACCACGACCTAATCCCATATTTACCCCCGAAAATTTTAGCCGCGATATTAATCGGCCAAATCAAGACGTCACCCACCAGCTCGCTAAATGGAAAGCCTACTACTCCTTAGCAAACGGAAGTACGATCCGAACGACAATAGCTAACCAACAGGACCAACGACTTGAACTGGATGTGCTGCGTGCAGGGAAGAGCATCAATACCCTTCAGTTTTTATTGGGCACTTGGAACGGGGAATTGATGTTAGATGAAACCAACAGTTCCAAAATCTGGAAAGGGCAATATGGAATCAATTTTCAAGTACAAGAAAATATCACATCCGGAAAACGCGTCACCAATCCCACGCTCACGTCGAGCTTGTTACCCAATTACTTTCAAAACAACGTAGGCTTTTTTGCCATTGAACGCAAGGTAACACCCACTTACGAACTTGATTTTGGGATTCGCGCTGATTTACGCACCATCGAAACGCACCGACCAAGACAAAATTATTCGAAACAAATTGAACGAGACATGCTAGATTATCATGGCATCTCAGGAAGTTTGGGAATCAAATATTTCTGGTCGAAATATCTAGAAAACCATATCATGCTTGCACGCGCCTACCGAGCACCAGGTGCCAATGAATTGTTTTCGTATGGCGTGCATCATGGAGCTGCATCGTTTGAAATTGGAGACCCGAATCTAAGGGGAGAAACGGCCTATAATTTCAGCCTAAATACCCTGTTTTCACCGCAAAACCTACAAATTGAAATTGGCCTTTTTCATAATTACATTCAGGACTTTATCTACTTACGTCCAATGGTAGAACGCGGAAAAGCGATCTATTTTTCCACTGTACGTGGCGCGTTTCCAGGTTTTGCCTTCGAACAAATAAATGCCATTTTCCAAGGGATCGATGGGCAGGTCAATTACCAAATTAGCCCCAAGTGGTCTGTCCAACAAAAAACAAGTATCGTACAAGCGATCGACGCGAAACACAATGATCGTTACTTGGTCAACATCCCAGCCAATCGATTTGACTATTTAGTCCGGTTTGCCTGGATGGATAATAAACAATACATCAGTGCGGGGGTGACACATGTGGCCCAACAAACGCGTGTGGAACCTGGGTCCGATTATGCAGCACCACCTAAAGGATATGCACTCGTACAATTGAATTGGGGAGTCCAATGGAAGCAGGTCGACCTAGGCATTCGCATAAGCAATGCATTGAACACCGCCTACCGCGATTACCTAAATCGGTTCAGGTATTTTACCGACGACCAAGGACGAAACATAAGCCTCCGCGCGAACGTTCGTTTCTAACGACGCAACCAGCTTTCCGGATTTTGACGCACCGTATTTTTCCAAACCTGGAAATTAATCTCTGAAGTACCATCTTCATCCGAAGCAACCGATCCGATTCGTTGGCCCGTTTTCACCCGTTGACCCGTACTGACAGACACGCCGGCCAACTTACTATATACGGTGAAATAATCTCCATGCTGGATCGCTACGACCATATTAATTCCGGGGATATTGACCACCGACTGCACCACCCCATCATACACAGAATGCACAGGGGAACCTGGTGAGGTTTGAATATCAATTCCATTATTGTTGATCATCACACCCTTCAAGATTGGGTGTTTGTGCACGCCAAAGTGATCCGAAATAAATCCAGAAGGAACAGGGAAAGGCATTCTACCACGCAAAGCACTGAAAGAACTGGCCAATTTAGCCTCTTCCGCATTCATGTAATAGGTGTTTGAATTCAACGCCGGCTCGGCAATTTTTTCAGCGACCACGGCTTTTTCTTTGACAGGTTCTTTCTTTTCAATTTTAGCTTCCAACTTGGTTTCTGCCTTCGGCTGTTCAGGAGTGACACCCTTTTCAATTTTCCGAACCAAGCCCTCTTCCAGTTTCACCTTAGGCAAATCCGGCTTATTCACTTCCAATTTACGTGCTTGAGCAGCCATACGTAATTTGCGCTCACGTTCCATCGACTTTTGAATCTCGCGCTGTACAATGCCCGCAATTAAATTATCAAGCTTCCGAATAGATAATTTCTTCCGCTCCAATTCCGTACGTAACTTTTTCTCTTGCTGCGTGAGCACCGTCACCACTTTGTTTTCCTTTGTCTTCAACACCTCAAGTGTCTTCGTCTCTTTTTCCTTTTCGACGATCACTTTCTTTTCCTCATTCTTCTTGAAAATGACTTGTTGTTTCTTCGACATTAAATCCTGGCGCGTCTCAAAAATTTTGTGCGCCTGATCCTTGCGATTCGACGCATATTGACGCAAAAAATCCAATCGGCGGGTAAATTCGCCGACGTCATTCGATAAAATCAAGAAACTGATTTTATTTGAGACGGTTGAAATCTTTTGCGACTCAAACAACATCAACGCATAATTTTTCTTTAAACGCTCCAATCTAGCCGCCAAAATATCACTTTCCTTCGCCAACTTAGTCGCCTCTTCCGCTAAAACTTGCTGATTCTCATTCAATAAATTGATCTGCTTCTTTTGGACACCAATCTGCTCTTTCAATACATTCAATTTACCAATCGAAGCATTCTTCTTCTTGGAGGTCCGCGAAATGATCGTATTCAATTCCTTGATTTTCGCCAAATTGTCCTTTTTCTCCTTCTCCAACTGCGCTTTTTTGTCGGCCTGGGCAAATGACGAAAAACTCCAAATCAAACTAAACAATACGAAAATATATCTCATGGCTTTGAATTCAATAATTTAACTGGAACACGAAACGGAAACTCCAGCGGCGTGTCTAACAATTCTACTTTGGAATATTTAATGCTGATCACCGTGGTAACCTGCTTATTATCTTTTTTACTCGTGACATCCAAGGTGATCAAACTTGAAAAAGGAAAAACAACCTGATTCAAGGAAGTAAACTCCTCAAAATCCAAGGTTAGTTTATTGGCCGAAGGTTCGTCGTTTACTAAAAGCTTCTTTAATTTTCGATTGGGGCCCACCATGTTGTCAATTTTAACTCGACCCGAATCCTGCTTAATGATGATATTCTCATTCTCACGAATCACGCGTGAATTGTTACGTTTGAATGGCTGATTCCCCACAATCAACGATTGCAACAAGCGAAAATCAACCCGAAAACCCAACATCGTACTCAAACTATCATAGGACATATCAAAATATTGTCCACTGATTTTTTGATAAAATCGCACGTGCTGCTGATCAAAAATGCCCGTCGCTCCCGTAAATC
>CANHKE010000262.1 GCA_947461155.1 Cytophagaceae bacterium
GTGAATTCTAAAACTAGAAAAAGTACAATTTAAAATGAAACGATTTGTCATCATTATTCGTGGGCCGGTTGCAGGAATCTCGGGCGAAAATAGTCTAGCTTCCATGGAAGAATTAGACCAAATAAGAACTTGGTTGAAAGGTGTGAAAGACCAATACAAAGACATGCTCTATCAAAAATTCTCGGGACAAAGTCTTTACTTAGGGGCTAGTGGAAAAATTGAACAAAAGATAGTTCAGCTCATTGATGGTGGAGAGATTTCGCAAGTCATTACATTAATCATGTCATCTTGGGAAGAAGCTACTTCAGTTGCTGAGAGTTTTCCATTCCCCAATACCTATTATACAGTAGAACTACGCGAAATGGCATAAAAATGCCCCATACATGTCGTATGAGGCATTTTAAGTGTAATGGCGTGAGAATCGCGTATTTTTTTCTTACTTATACATTGATCTCGCCTACCATATTCTCAGGGCGAACCCATGCATCAAACTCTTCAGCCGTCACATAACCTAATGCAATCGCCGTTTCTTTTAACGTTGAGCCGTTTTTATGCGCCGTTTGTGCAATTTCTGCCGCTTTGTAGTAACCAATCTTCGTATTCAATGCTGTTACTAGCATGAGCGAGTTATTTACGTGTTTCGCAATATTTTCATGCAAAGGTTCAATCCCTACCGCACATTTATCATTAAAGGCCACACAAACATCGCCAATTAAACGAGCCGAGTGCAAGAAGTTATAGATCATAACAGGCTTAAACACATTCAATTCAAAGTGGCCTGAAGCACCTCCTATATTAATCGTAACATCATTTCCCAATACCTGTGCAGCTACCATCGTCATTGCCTCACATTGAGTAGGGTTTACTTTACCGGGCATAATGGATGAACCTGGCTCGTTATCTGGAATATAAATCTCTCCAATACCCGAACGTGGCCCTGAAGACAACATACGTATATCATTTCCGATCTTCATTAAGCTTACAGCAACCGTTTTTAATGCACCATGCGCCTCTACAATTGCGTCGTGTGCCGCTAAGGCTTCAAACTTGTTTTCAGCTGTTCTAAATGGCAATCCAGTCAATGCGGCAATGTGCTTGGCTACGTTTTCCGAATAGCCCTTTGGTGTGTTTATTCCGGTACCTACCGCCGTTCCACCCAAAGCCAATTCAGCTAAGTGATCCAGGCAATTATGTATCGCCTTTAAGCCGTGATTTAATTGTGAAACATACCCCGAAAACTCTTGCCCTAAGGTCAAAGGTGTCGCATCCATGAAGTGCGTCCGACCTATTTTTACGACATTTTTAAACGCCTTCGCCTTCGCATCTAAGGTATCGCGCAATTTCGTAATACCCGGAATGGTTACCTCCATCAATGCCTGATAGGCAGCAATGTGCATAGCAGTAGGGAAAGTATCATTCGACGATTGCGATTTATTTACATCATCATTTGGATGGACAAATTTCTGCTCATCCATCAAATCACCCCCTTGAATCACGTGTGCACGATACGCAATAACTTCATTACAATTCATATTCGATTGTGTACCTGAACCAGTCTGCCAAACAACCAACGGAAATTGATCTGCCCATTGTCCACCTAAAATCTCATCACAAACCTGAGCAATTAAATCTTTCTTTGCCCCATCCAATACTCCTGCCTCAAAATTCGTAATCGCCGCAGCCTTCTTTAAATAGGCAAACGCACGAATAATCTCCTTCGGCATTTTGTTTATATCCTGAGCGATTGGAAAATTCTCAATCGAACGCTGCGTCTGAGCCCCCCAGTATACATGAGCAGGCACTTTTACCTTGCCCATTGTATCTTTTTCAATTCTATATTCCATATGGCAAATTGTATTATTTTTGTAGTCAATCCACAAAAATACCACCAAAACCAACAAGGTGGGAATGATTTCAAATAAAAAATAACATGCTAACCATTTACGGAATTCCTGCTTGCAATACCATGAAGAAAACCTTTGATTTTCTTCATGAAAAAGGAATTGAATTCGAATTTCACAATTACAAAAAACAGGGTATTTCAACAGAAAAATTACAGGAATTCATCGATAGTTTAGGACTCGAAAAGGTCTTAAATAAACAAGGTTCTACCTATCGACAATTAAGCGAAGAAATGAAAGCACGCATTACCAATCCCAGCGAAGCATTTTCATTCTTGTTAGAAAAAAATTCAGCGATCAAACGCCCCATCTTAGTCGACGGAAAACGAATAATCGCTGGATTCAATCCAAAAGAATTAGATGTGTGGCTAAATAACTAATTAATTCGAATAAAAGAGCCATTTCCCAAGTTCTTTCCATGTCACTTTCTTGCCATACATCAGAATACCCACCCGATAGATACGGGCAGAAAGCCAACTACAAGCCAAAAATCCGAATACAAGTAAAGCTGCCGACAAGCCTAATTCCCATCCAGGGACGCCATAAGGCAACCGAACCATCATATTTATAGGCGATGTGAACGGAATCATCGATGCCCAAAAAGCAATCGTACTATCCGGATCCTGCATCGTATATTGAGCCAATAGAAATGACAAAATAATTGGAATCATGACTATAAATGTAAATTGCTGCGCTTCTGTCGCACTTTCTACCGCAGATCCAATCGCCGCAAACAAGGAACTATAGAGCAAATACCCCACAAAGAAATAAAACAAAAATGAGACTAAGATAAGCGGGATATTCGTACTTTCAAGCACTTTCGTCACCTCCCCCATCGGCGAATCCTCCATCGCCTTCGTCATCTCACTGGCTGCTTTCGCTTGTTCGATTTGACTCATTTGCGTCACTGCCTTGGCTTTGGATGCATAAAACCTACCTGTCACCTGCGTCAACCCAATTGTCAAAATAATCCACAATGCAAATTGCGTTAACCCCACTAATCCCACGCCAATTATCTTGCCTAACAACAATTGATAAGGCTTTACCGAGGAGATAATCACCTCAATAATGCGATTACTTTTTTCTTCAATTACCCCATTCATTACCTGAGAACCATATAACAACAACGTAACATATAGAATTAAACCCATCACCCCAGCTAAAATCATTGCCCCTGCAGAACTCGAATTCGTCTCATCGCCCGTGGACGAAATGGTAATTGTCTCACTATCGATGTCTACTTGCGTATCCGCATAGACTTTTGTCGAGATACCTGCCTGGTACATTAACACCTGCCGAACCTTGTTTTGAATCGATTCTTCAACGGATTCTTTTAACGACAAGCCAATATTCTTTGCTGAATAAATATGTACCCCTTTCGGATTAGCCAATACATCTGCTGGAACACTAACAAATGCATCATAACCTTCTACCGTAAACTGCTTTTTAAAAAGAGCCTCCGAATTAGAAACAAAGGTGAATGCTAACTCTTTTGAAGGCAAGTCGGCCAATTTAAACA
>CANHKE010000263.1 GCA_947461155.1 Cytophagaceae bacterium
CAATGCGATTATTAAGTCGCCTGCCGACTTTGTTATCGGGCTTTCGAAGGAGTTTAATATGCCACTTTTGGACGAGAAATTCGTTCCTGTGGTTCCTGGTGATGACGCCATTTATTATGATTACCTACGATACAATGGCGTTCACAATCAAATGAATAATTTGGGCATGAATATGGGTGATCCACCCAATGTATCTGGTTGGCCTGCTTATTACCAAACCCCAGCCTTTGATATGTTTTGGATTAATTCCGAAACGATTGTGAAGCGTTCGCAGTATACGGATTCACTTTTCAACTGGGGTAATTGGGTGTATTACAATAATGTGACGAAAACGGGCATGTTAACGCGAGTAGATTTGGCCGAATATGTACGCCAATTTGAAACGCCGGAGAATTTGGATGCTTTGGTAGACCAATTAATTGAGCGCTTGATAGGCGTTCAAATACCTACAAAAACGCGTGCGATGATCATTGATAAGGTGATGCAAGGGAATCCAAATAGCAATTATTGGACGGGTGCGTGGTATAATTTTGTGGGTAATCCGAATGCGGATAACCGACAAACCATTCAGAATCGTTTGTCGCAAGCGATGAGTTTAATTTTCCAATTAGGTGAAACGCATTTACATTAAGGAGCCATGAATAGACGTAATTTTCTACATAATATGGCTCATTTGGCAGCAATGCCAGCCTTCATCCCAGGGATGGAAGCATTTGCGCAAAGTGAGTTAATGACCAATACCGTTGCCGAAGGAAAGATTTTAGTGATCATTCGATTTGATGGTGGAAATGATGGCTTGAATATGGTCATTCCCATGGATCAATATGCCAATTTGCAGCAAGTACGACCTGCGGTTGTTTTACCCGAAAATAAAATACTACCCATAAAAGGGACAGCCACCGGTATTCACCCTGCGATGGCCGGTTTAAATAATTTAATCGACGAAAAACGATTAGCCATCATTCAGTCGGTGGGCTACGCCAAACCCAATTACTCCCATTTCCGTTCTTCGGATATTTGGATGTCGGGTTCGGATGCAGATGTCAATGTGCCTTCTGGTTGGATGGCGCGCTATTTGGAATCCCAACATCCGAATTACCCAAAGGCGTATCCGAATGCGAATTTTCCACATCCCTTATCGATTGAGATTTCGTGGCAATCGACCTTATTATTTCAAGGCCAAAATTCATTTACCAGCCTGATTTATAACAATCCGGATAATTTTTATCGGTTGATGAATCCATTTGTCAACACCTATCCGGAGACCTTACAAGGATCGCGTTTGGCCTATTTGCAATTGATTGGTCGGCAATCCCAAGAGTATGGCTCTGTGGTTCAAGCGGCTTATCGCGCGGGATCGACGCCGTTTGCGTTTGAGGATAATGAATTAGGAAACCAGTTTAAGATTATACAAAAATTGATTTCGGGTGGTTTGAATACGCGGGTATATATGCTTCGCATTGGTGGATTTGATACACACAATCAGCAGGTGGATACGGCGGATCACACGAAAGGGCAACACGCGCTATTATTGAAACAAATCAATGACGGCATTGTAACCTTTATGAAAAACTTGGATGCCCAGAATCAAGGGGATCGGGTGGTTGGCGTTACCATGTCGGAATTCGGAAGGACGATCCATTCAAATGGAAGTGGCGGAACGGATCATGGCACGGTGGCACCGATGCTTGTTTTTGGAAATGCGGTCAAAGGTGGGGTGATTGGTAGCAATCCGGTGATTCCGAAAAACTATAAAAATAATGAGGATTTGCCGGTGCTGTATGATTACCGACAAGCCTATTCGTCCTTGTTGAATCAATGGATGGGTTCGCCAGCGGAGAAGACGAACCAACTTTTATATCGGGAGTTTGCGAAGATTCAATTGATTAAAGATACGTTTGCGGATTCGGACTCGGATGGGGTGCCGGACGTGTTTGACCAATGCGCGAATACGCCGTTGGGGACCTTGGTTGATATCAATGGATGTCCGGTGTTTAGTTTACCTGCTGATAATTATTCGATTCAGGTGACGGCAACGACCTGTCCAGGTACCACGAATGGGGCGCTGCAAATGACTTTTAAGGATACGAAATACACATATTTGGTCGATATAAAAGGGCCTTCTGCGTATGCCAAAACACTAAAATCGGTCGCTGGCGCGAAGCAAGCCTTAGATAATTTGGTGATTGGAACGTACAGAATTTCGATCACGATTGAGGGTCAAAAAGAGTATGTGCAATTATTTGATGTTCAAGTGAAGCAACCGGATCCATTGGTGGTTCAGGCGATTTTGAGTCCGGATAGCCAACAAGTTCGACTGGAGCTACAGGGTGCGGATGCCTATTTTATACGCGTAAATGATCAAACATTTGAGGTAAAAGAAGGGTCTTGGTCGGCAGATTTAGTGAAAGGGAAAAACCAAGTTCGCGTCTGGACATCGCAAGATTGTCAGGGTGTGTTTAATCGAGAGATTTTCCGTTCGGAACAAATCCAATGCTTCCCGAATCCATGCATGGGACCTTTGAACGTGTATGTGGCGGGTCAAGATTCGGAAGTGGAGATTGGCATATTTGATTTACAAGGCAAAATGCACGCGCGTGCTACGCACCAGATCGATGCGATGCGTATGGTTACCTTAGATTTAGGTGCTTATGTAACGGGAACCTATTTGTTGGAGGTGACAGGTCGGACGGTGCAGCAACAAGTTAAATTGATGAAACTATGAGGCAGTATATTGCATTAATCATTGTTGGTTTTTTTATGATTTCATGCAGCTCGAAAGAGGCTGATGTGGTAGCGCCTGTCGTGCCGGAAAAAGCACCCGAGGCGGCGGAATTAAGTAAGCCCGCAAACAATACCGTTTGTTTAGTGGGTAGCAATACGAATGCCAATGAGGTCCAGTTTACCTGGGTGCCTGTGGCGGGTGCGACGAGTTATGATCTGAAGATTACCAATTTGAAGACGAATTTTACGGAGACAAAATCGTTTCCTACGAGTCCGGCAACTCTTACGTTAATTACGAGTTTGCCCTATGAGTGGCAGGTGATTTCGAAATCGAGCAAGACCACATTGACATCTAGCTCTGCCAAATGGAAGTTTTATTTGACAGGAGCGGGGGAGACGACCTATGCGCCGTTTCCAGCGAGTTTGACGTTTCCGGCTTCGGGCCAACAAGTCACTGCGGCATCAGGCCAGGTGAAGTTGGTGTGGTCAGGATCCGACCCAGATTCCGGTAATTCTTTTCTGACCTATGAAATTTTTGTGGATACTGATATCGAAAAAGTGAAGAACCGCGAGGTGGCTGCCCAAAAGTCCAAAACGGAATCATTGACCATTCCGGTGAAATCGGGCGGTTTGTATTATTGGATGGTAAAAACGTCGGATGAGACGTCGACGAGTTATTC
>CANHKE010000264.1 GCA_947461155.1 Cytophagaceae bacterium
CCGTATTTGAGGAAAATTTGAAGATTAAGAAGGAGTTGGGTGATTTGTTGCATACCTATGCGTCATTCCAGTCGGCGACGATCACCGAATGGAACCAAGCGTCCAAAGCGGTTCTTGCCTTGCAAGAGCAGTGGGCAAAGCTGAAAGGTGGTTTACCGCGTGATGGAGGTAAGGAAGTGAGTCATCAGTTTTGGGCGGATTTGAAATTATTTTTCAAGCATAAGAGTGAGTTTTTTGCGAAGATCGATGCGGAGCGTAAGGCGAATTTAGCCGCGAAGCAATTGTTGATCGAGCAGGTGGAAGGCATAGTGGCGGTGGGTACAGATACGGCAGAAATCACTCAGCAGGTGATTGAATTGCAGAAAAAGTGGAAGGAGATCGGTCATGTACCGGAGAAGCAAAAGGATAGCATTTACACCAAATTCAAAGCGGCATGTGATGCGTATTTCAACTTGAAGCGATCGGCTTCTAAAGGGGCGAAGGATGAAGAGTTTGATGCAAATTTAGTCGCGAAGCAAGTGATATTGACGGAGATGACGGCGATGTTAGCCGATCCAAGTTCATTAGCGAAGTTGGGCACGATTAAGGCCAACTGGGATGCGATTGGATTTGTGCCGCGCAAGGATGTAAAAACGATTCAGGAAAACTTCCGTACATCGTGGAATGCGTTGATTGATTTAGCGCGGACGCAGCCGAAGGAGCAATTGGCGGCCTGGGGATTTGAATTGAAGTCCTTGAAAACGGAGTCAGCGAGTTCATCTTCCGAGGGTTCAGCCCCATCGGCAGATCAGCGCAAGAAGATTCAAACCTTGGAGCATGATATTGCGGTGTTAACCAATAACTTAGAGTTCTTTGCTAAGTCGAAAAACAGCGATAAGCTGCGTGCGGAGGTAGAAAAGAAAATTGCAGCGGCAGAAAAGGAATTGGAGAAATTGAAAAAAAGTTAATTTTTTTCACACTCGGTTTTGCGTTTTAGGAGAATAACACTACTTTTGTAAACCGAAATGCGCCTCCTTAGCTCAGCTGGTAGAGCAACTGATTTGTAATCAGTAGGTCGTTGGTTCGATCCCGACAGGAGGCTCTGATAAGCTCAACAGAAATGTTGGGCTTTTTTGTTAGACACTAGACGTTGGACATTAGACATTGGACCTAATTCCTTACAAACTCCAACCACCCAAATTAACCTTACTTTCTAGTTGGCCTTCCAGCGCATCTTCCAGCTGAGGAAAGAAATCCAAACCAGTACTGCGCTCAATTTCGTCGATTGAGACTGCAAATGATTTGAGTGCGAGCGAAGAACCGGCATTTGCCAGTATAAATCCAATCATTTTGGGATTGGGTCCATCTTTAAATACAATCTTGTAAAACGTACAAGGGACGGTAATCCCACCTGACAAGGTACCACAGGAAGAACTCAAAATAGGACCCGTAGCCACGTATAATCCTCCATTTGCCAAAGCAGCACTTCGAACCCAATCCTCTAAACTTGCCCAAATACCGCGATTAAACGAAGGGGTCATCGGTGACATGTTAGACATGTAAAAGGTTTCTGACATCGCAGTCAAATTCAAGGCCATATCCGCCGCTGGACAAAGATGGCCACGGTCAAACCCACTACCTGCATATGCTGTACTTGAAACAGGATTTGATTTAACGTTAGGGTCTATACGAAAATTATCAGTTCGAACTTGTTTGCCCTGAATGCTTTCAGGCGATAGCCAATAATAAGCAAATTCGGATTGGCGGTGCATAGGCACGTAAGATAAGCTGTAATATGTATGGTTAATGAAGTAGCCTTGGGCCACTTTAGGCGAGAATGAGTTGCTTGTTTGACTAATCAGCGAAGGAGCATCTGGCTTACAAGCAGTTAATCCAAGAATGACTAGAAAAATAGTAAGCTGAAACTTCATGCAGGTCAATGATCTTGGGCACTCCACATCTCCCCCACTTGCCTCACAATCTCCAGCAAATCCTGCTGTTTCATGCAATTGAAATGGCCTTTCGGGCAGGTGTTTGTGCCAAAATTCGAACAGGGCTGGCAGGTCAAATTAGGTACTATTGCCTGAAAAACACGTGCTTTTGAGTGATCAGGCATAAATGGTTCCACTTGCAAGGCTGGCGAGGTAGCGCCCCAAATTGCTATCACATTTTTCTCAAACGCACAGGCGATGTATAACATCCCTGTATCATGCGAAATGACAACACGCGCATTGCGAACCATAGCGGCGGATTCATGTAAAGAATATGTTCCACAGGTATTAATAATGCGATCCGGATCCACTAAAGCAAGTTCTACGCCATCCTCCTTTTCCTCCGGTCCACCAATCAACACAATCGGATGCGGAATCAACTTCACCAATCGCTTGAGTGATTCCAAGGGCAATTTCTTCGTCGCATACGACGCCCCGATGACCAAGGCCACAAAGCCTTCTGGGAATAATGCAGGAATTGAAATATTTGTTGGAATGAAGTAATCAAGCCCTTTTCCATCGTAGACTACCCCCAGCGGAGCTAAAGCATCCAGGCTGCGTAGGGAAATATGTCGATCAGCCATGCGATTAACCTGAAATTGGGTCAGTAAAAACTTCTCCATGCTCAGTTTGTCATAAGTTAACACCGGAACGCCCAAGGCGAGTCGGATGCGAAAACTGCGTAAATTTTTATGTAGGTCAATGATATAATCGAACGAATACCTTTTCAGCTCGTGAATAGTCGCGGATAAATCTGTATCAAAATAATGAAATTGGTCGATGTACGGATTCGCCTCCGTCACCGCGCGCATGGAGCGCTTGGTCAACAAATGAATTTCGACGCCGGGCAATTGCTGTTTGGCACAACGGAAAGCCGCAGAAGCTAAAACAATGTCACCAATGGCCGAAAAACGAATGAAAAGTACGCGCATGCAGTATAATAATCAGCAACAAATTTGCCAAAAAAAGACCACAGATTATCAGTTTCATGGAATTAATTCTAAATTGGATGATATACTTCAGATTCAAATGATTGCACGTAGACAATTCCTTCAAAATAGTATCGGAATGAGCGCCCTTGCCACACACATTCCCTTGTTTCAAACAAATGATCCGCACCCTGCCACTCCTATAAGCCTAGAAGAGCGGATGGTTCGAATTCAAAAGGCGCAATCCTTACTCCAACAAAACAAAATGGCTGCCCTCATCATGGATGCAGGAACCAGCATGCAGTATTTTACAGGACTAAGCTGGTATCCATCCGAGCGAAGTATGTTGGTGATTTTACCTGCTAAAGGTGAAATAACTTACATTTGCCCCTATTTTGAAGAAGACCGATTGCTCGAACTAATTAAAGTTGGCCAGCAAATTCGCACCTGGCACGAGGATGAAAACCCGTTCCAACTGTGCATCAAAACCATACAAGATCAAGG
>CANHKE010000265.1 GCA_947461155.1 Cytophagaceae bacterium
GGAAAATGCTGGCTGCCAAACCGGCATCTGCTTTTCCCGTCGTAAATACCTCATTAAAATGCTCCATGGTGCCTGCGCCGCCCGAAGCAATAATGGGAATCGATGATTGCCCTGAAATCCGACTCGTGAGTTCGTTGGCAAAACCAGCTTTCGTTCCATCCGCATCCATGGAGGTCAATAGAATTTCTCCAGCGCCACGCGATTCCACTTCTTTGGCCCAAGCCATCGTTTGAATTTCAGTCATTTTCCGTCCACCATGCGTATGCACCCAATCATTTCCGTCTACAAAACGGGTATCGATGGCTACGATGATGCACTGGGATCCGAATTGCAAGGCTAATTCGTCCACTAATTCCGGCCGACGAACCGCTGAGGAGTTAATGGACACTTTGTCCGCTCCCGCATTTAATAGCGCAGAAACATCATCGATGGAGCTGATTCCTCCGCCTACCGTAAAAGGGATATTGACATGGCGCGCGACTTCGCGAACTAAGTTGACCAAGGTTTTGCGGTTATCTACCGTCGCCGTGATATCTAAAAATACGAGTTCATCCGCCCCTTGTTCCGCATATAAAGCGCCCAATTCCACAGGATCGCCTGCGTCACGCAAATCAATGAAGTTGGTCCCTTTCACAGTCCGACCTTCCTTAATATCCAAACAAGGAATAATTCGTTTCGTTAACATAGGGATTCGTTGGCAAAAGTGGCTAAATCTGTAAGCGTAATGCGGCCTTCGTAAAAGGCTTTTCCAACAATCACACCGAATAAATCCATGGATCGTAATTGGACCAAATCTTGTATGCTAGCAACCCCACCACTCGCAATAATGTTCAATCCCGGGTTATTTGCCTGAATTTTTTCATATAAATCAAAGCTCGGCCCTTGCAACAAACCGTCTTTTGCGACATCTGTAGAAATGACGTATTTAGCGCCGGCTGATTGGTAGTCGGTGAGGAAATCAAAAATAGAAATATTGGAATTTTCTTGCCAACCGGATACCGCGATTTGTTCGTGGTGTGCATCGGCACCTAGGATAATTTTATCTGTTCCGTATTTTTGGAACCAACCGTATACGAGTTCGGGATTGCGCACGGCGATACTGCCCGCGGTAATTTGAGCTGCGCCGGCTGAAAACGCTCGGTCAATCATAGCGTCGGATTGAACTCCTCCGCCAAAATCAATGTGTAAAGACGTGTTCGAAGCAATGCGTTCCAATACAGCCGCATTGACAATCTCTTTTGCTTTTGCGCCGTCTAAATCGACTAAATGCAGCCGCTGAATTCCGGCACCTTCGAATGCTTTGGCAATTTCGAGGGGGTCCGAACTATAAACTTTTTTTTGTTGGTAATCTCCTTGCGTCAACCGAACGCATTGTCCTCCAATAATATCAATGGCTGGAATGAGTTGGAACATAGATTAAAGCGCTAAGAAGTTTTGAATGATTTTTTGTCCAGCCATTCCTGAAATTTCAGCGTGGAATTGTGCGGCGTAGAAATTGTCTTTTTGCAACATAGCAGAAAAAGGCTGCACATAGTCGCAGATCGCCGACGTGTTTGGATGAATGGGTGCGTAAAACGAGTGAACAAAATAGACAAATTCCTCTTTTTTAAGCCCTTCCATGAGGACGTTATTGCCGGAAGCTTGAATTGAATTCCAGCCAACATGTGGTATTTTCAAGTCAGAACTTACGAAACGTTTCACCGGAACGTCAAAAACGCCCATGCACGTTGTATTGTTTTCTTCGGATTCGCGGCACAATAGCTGCATGCCAATGCAAGTTGCCAATACCGGTTGCTTTAACGTAGGGATCAATTGGTCCAACCCCTTTTCGCGCAAATAGGCCATCGCTGTACTTGCTTCGCCTACGCCGGGAAAGATGACCTTATCGGCCGATTGAATCACTTTTTCATCGTCCGTCCATTGATATTTCATGCCAATTCGATCCAAGGCGTACATGACCGATTGCACATTTCCGGCATTGTATTTGATGATTGCGATTTCCATGGACGTCTTATAAATGGGCAAAATGCCCTGCAAAGGTAGGGAAAAGGGCTTGGATTATGAAAAGAAGCGTATATTTGTTGGCCCTATGCCCATCAACCGCCGTATCTTTCTCGAAACCTTATACCTGATTTGGATGGGTGCCTTACCTGTGCTTTCGAGTCTATTATTGGGGTATTTTGCACTAGCCAATCCAAGTTTTTTTACCAGTTTTTCTTTATTGGAATTTGTATTGTTCTGGATTAGTGCCGTCTTCATCATGGGACTTGCCTTATGTCCGACGACCTTTTTGGCGATGTTCACGGGTTACGTTTGGGGTTGGTCTGGTTTATTTCCTTTGATTATCGCATATGCCATCGCGTCATTATTGGGGTATGCATTAGCTCGAAAAATGAAAGGCGATGCACTGATTGATCTCATAAGGGTTAAGTTTAATGCCACTGATTTTCTTTCCAATGTCCAAGCGCAATCCTTTGCATGGGTGTTTTTAGCGCGTCTATCACCCGTTTTTCCGTTTGCAATTACCAACGCATTAATGGCATTTTTGGGCGTTCCATTGCGTCAGTTTTTTGTGGGAGGTACCTTAGGGATGTTGCCTAGAACCTTGATTGCCTTGTGGACAGGTATGCAAGCTGCCTCATGGGCTAACCTACTAAATCATCCCGAGATGGTTCGTTGGCAGGATATAGCGAGCGTAGCCATGTTACTGATTTCCGTCGTGGGCATGTTTTTCCTGGCGAAACGAAAAGCCTAGTGTTTTAAAAACAAGTATAAGAAACCGAACATCGCGACGAGCTGCCCCACCCAAAAGGTAAACATCCAACGAAGAATATTTTTTTCTGTGTCGGCAATCTTCATAATCAAATTTAGCTCCAACTCCATTAAACGAACATCTAAGTATTCCTTCGAAACAAAATTCTTAGTTCGGTCTTCCATGGTGTCTTGAATAACGTCTACAAATTCCATGGCATCCTTTTCCACTAAGTGGAGTTTTTTATGCGCTAATTGATACAGTTGAATTGATTTCGCTTCCATGCAACAAAACTATTGTTAACCCCTAACGTATACAATTCAATATTTGAATAATGTATAAATTATCAGTTTTTGGGCTACGCGGTCTCATGCCCTAAATGTAGCGCCTCACGAAACGAATGTCAATTCGATTTATGACTAATTAGATATTAAAGAGCTTCCGAATCGATTACTTGAACTTTTCCCCACAAATGCTTGTTGGCATCTATAAACTTTTTATGTTCCGGATGATACAGGTATTCGGATTCTTTTGTAGCATTTTCGAATACTAATACCACAGAAAACGAATATGTTCCATCGGTAGCTCCTTTGTCGAATTCGGTAACGATTGGGCGGCCAACGTGCGCGGATTGGATCA
>CANHKE010000266.1 GCA_947461155.1 Cytophagaceae bacterium
AGGATTTCTTGCTGCTCCAGATAGAGTCCGTCGTCGGTTATTCCACATACATTTTCGTTGTCTACGCGTAGGGCTTCCTCTAAATTCGCAGCGGTTACACCCATAAAAAATGAATAATTGGCTACGGAATTTTTAGCGGCCTTTTGGTATTTTGCCTCCAATAATTCTCGGGTCAATGTATTTGGAATGGTGTTGGGCATATCCATAAAGGAGGTGATTCCTCCGGCAATAGCAGCCATGGATTCGGTTCGAATATCCGCTTTGTAGGTAAGTCCTGGGTCGCGGAAGTGCACTTGATCATCGATCATTCCGGGAATCAAGTAATTCCCAAGGAGATCGATGACTTGAGCGTTGGAATCAGAAATCCAAGGCCCAATTCGTTCGATTCGTTCTCCAGCAACGAGAACATCGGTTTGCTTGATTTCACCTTCGTTGACAACAAGCGCATTTGTGATTAGGTATTTTTTCATTTGGTCGCGGCTCTATCCAAGCGATCGTTGATGGTTAAGCCAAGTCCGTGGGCTGGAAGTCTTTCGACAATAATTAAATCGAGACCCATGGCATCGAGGGTATGAAGTGAGGCAAATAGATTTTTGGCGGCTTCCGCTAAGTCCCCGCTGGGAGCTAGAACCAGATTAACGTCCACATGAATGCTTTCGATTTGAACGGCTTGGTACCAGAGTATACCGACTTTCTTTTGCTTCACCGCACTGAGCATAAATAGGGGTTCGTAGGTGACAATTAAATCACACGCGGGCGCATAATGTTTTTTATGTTGGCCCGGAACCAATGCTTTTTCAGAGCCAGAAGTTCGATTTAAAATACGGCCAACACGCGATTCAATTGCTTCGATGGAAATTGCACCATGTCGCATCAAAACGACTTCATCCCCCTCAAAGCCGACAATCGTAGATTCCACTCCAGACTTACAAGCGCCTCCGTCCAGCGTATAAATAGATGGGAAATAGGCATCTACGTGTTCAGCCGTCGTAGGGCTAATTCGATTAAATGGATTTGCGCTAGGGGCGACTAATGGAAAATCCAATTGATTCAAAAGACTCAAGGCGGTAGGATGATTCGGGATTCGAATGGCTACATTTTCTTGATTGGCGGTGACCATAGGACTCACCGTTTCATTTTTAGGAAGAATCAGGGTTAGGGGTCCAGGCCAAAAAGCGTTTGCTAATTGGTTCGCTTTTTCCGGAAATCGTTTCACTAAGGCGCGGGCCTGACTGATGGAGGCCACATGCACGATTAGGGGGTTCGTAGTGGGTCTATTTTTAGTCTTGAAAATGTGCGAAACGGCCGTTGAATTAAATACATTCGCTGCCAAACCATATACGGTTTCGGTAGGCAAGCCGATGGGTTCTCCTTGAATGAGTCGATCACGGATAATGGAAATGTCTTTGGTAATCATTCGAATTTAAGGGTTACAAAAATCACAATACATGGGGTCTTCTGTTGGCATAGCATGTCCTGGCGTTTTAGATTCAGTGTAGCTACAACTTTGGCAAGCATAAATTTCTGCTTTGACGCTTCGTGTTGCTTCGCCACAATACGCACATGGAAGTCCTCGAATAAATTCTGTTAGTCGAAAACCAGGAGCTTGGCATTCGGGACAAGCCGTTTTAATTTGTTGTGTCAACGATGCCGACATCGCATCAATGACTGCCATGCGCGTTGGATTGTGCATGGCCCGCATATCCGTTTCTATATGACATTTTCCGAGCTGCTTTAGGAATGACTCGACCGTTTGTTGCAAGACCAACGCATCGTGGATACCTTTCACGCAATCGGTGGGATCATCCGCACTTTTTTTAACGATTAGCGCATGGGAGGGAAATTTGGATTGGTCTAAAAAGGAATCCAAAGCGTGGATTGAATCAAGTGTCATTTGGCGGTAATTGGTTTTTGCCTCTAATGTGCGCATAACAAATTCCCACTTATTTTTCTTGTCCATTAAGACTAAAATTTCCTCATGCGCAGGAATGAACGGGATGCTTGGGTGAGGGCCAAAAGAGCCTTCAGAGGCAATCGCCAAATCAACGGATGTCAAATCCATGGCCATGTGACATTTCTTTCTTGCCGTTTCGATTGGGGAGTCTAATCGATCCACTTCGCCGGAAAAGGTGCCTAATAAATCGGTGTTTAGCTGGTCCGGCACCAAACAATGCAAACCTAATTCTTTTGTTAATCGCGGTGCCAAGACACGCTCTTTGCCATGTTTGGTTGCCATGACAATTTGCCGACCGGAAAAAAGTTGCAAACTATCCATGAATAATCTGTAAAAACAAGGGCATCCCAATCGTAATGTTTATCGGAAAAGTTACCCCAAGTGCCATGGGAATATACAAACCGGGGTCAGCCTTTGGGGCTACTAAACGCATGGCGGCAGGAACGGCGATGTAAGACGCGCTTGCTGCTAAAACAGCAAATATGAGACGATTAGCCTCATTTCCTGTAATAAACTGACTCCCATATGCTGTGAGCACCCCATTCACGATGGGCACAAATAAAGCGAAGCAAAGTAAAAATGCGCCTTGTTTTTTAAATGCAGAAAAACGACTAGCGGCCACCATGCCCATGTCTAATAAATAGATTGCTAGAAAGCCCTTGAATATATCGGAGGTAAAATGTTTAATCCCTACGGACTGGTTTGAGTCTGAAATAAAACCAATTAACAGACTTCCAAAAATCATGAGTACGCTGCCATTGGTCAAGGAATGGATTAATGCATTTCGCCAGAGCATTTTGGGTGGATTTTCTTGTGACTTAGATGGGAATAAATTCATCAAAATAACACCCATGATGATTGCGGGAAACTCCATGGAGGCCATGACGGCGACCATTTCTCCGCCAACCTTTAATTGGTTCATCTCCAGAAACGCTACTGCTGTGACAAAAGTAACAGCGCTAACAGAACCATAAGAGGAGGCAATTGCCCCAGCATCATACGAATTAAGTTTGATTTTTAAGATAAAAAAGGCGTAGATCGGGATGATTGTGGCCAATAGAAATCCAAAGATTAAATGCAGGATTACCTCGTACGTTATACCGGTAACGGCTAATTCAGAGCCTCCGTTAAATCCAATAGCAAAAAGTAAATAGAGGGCAATAAACCCTTTGGATGCAGCGGGAATTTCTAAGTCACTTTTAACCATTTTGGCCAGGACACCTAGTAAGAAAAATAGGAGCGTGGGATTTTTTAAATTAAAAATGAGTAACTCAAAATTTGACATATAGGCGGATTAACGAGCATGTTGTACTAGGCGGATCAGATTCAATAAAAGTATAATTAGCAGGCTGCAGATGAGTTTTTCGAGCACAGGGTCGGTCAATTGAAAACAAAAATATAGCCCAGACAAAAGACCAATTACAT
>CANHKE010000267.1 GCA_947461155.1 Cytophagaceae bacterium
ATCGACAAACAGGACAAAAAGTACGTATTCCGTTGCTTCCAGGCAGCTTATTAGTGATGCAAGGTGAAACCCAGCAACATTGGCTTCATGCCTTACCTAAGTCCTTAAAAGTACAAGTGCCCCGGGTAAATTTGACCTTCAGACAAATGGTTTGAAAAAAAATGCCGACCTTTGTTCCACATTTCAGCCCAACACCGTGTCAGAAGAAAACGAATCAAGACCCCCATTTAGAAAACCATTTAGACATTTCACCACGCCGAAAACGGACAATAAAGAAATTGTATTTGGTATTCAATCTGTTTTAGAAACTTTACGTTCTGGCAAAGAAATCGATCGTTTGTTAGTACAACGCGAATTAGGAAATACTGAAATCCTGGATTTAGCCCACGAAAAAGGCATTCAAGTTCAAAAGGTACCTGTGGAGAAATTGAATCGCATTACGCGTAAAAATCACCAAGGTGCGATTGCTTTCGTTTCTGCTATTCATTATGCCAAATTGGAAAATGTCATTGCAGATACGTTCGAGAAAGGTCAAATTCCATTGGTTTTAATTCTTGACCGCATCACTGATGTGCGAAATTTTGGTGCGATTGCACGTACTGCGGAATGTGCAGGTGTTCATGCGATAGTGATACCTTCCAAAGGAGCTGCTCAAATTAATGCGGATGCGATGAAAACATCATCGGGAGCGCTAAACTTCATTCCGGTTTGTCGGGAAGACAGTTTATTACAAACCGTTGATTTCTTGCAAAATTCCGGCTTGCGCGTTGTTGCTTGTACGGAAAAAGGCAAAAATTCCATGTATGGTGTCGACTATACGGGGCCAACAGCCATTGTCATGGGATCGGAAGAAGATGGAATCTCCGACGAAATCATCCGGAAATCAGATGAATTAGCTGTGATTCCACAAAGTGGCCAAGTAGGTTCACTGAACGTTTCCGTTGCAGCTGGTGTCATCATTTACGAAACCGTTCGCCAAAGAAGTCTTTAATTTTTACGAAGCATTTGTGTTGCCGAAGCCTGCGCTTTTGGCAAAATCGTCACGTCTGCAATGTTCACATGTGCAGGTGCCGTGATGATGTAGCGTATCAAATCCGCGATATCCTCTGCAACTAATGGTTCATAGCCAGCATAAACCGCATCTACTTTTTGTTGGTCCCCTTTAAAACGTATCGCTGAAAAATCCGTATTCACTGCACCGGGCGCAACATTCGAAACTTTAATCCCATGAACGTTGAGGTCTTGACGCATACCTTGCGATAAAGCTTCTACAGCCGCTTTGGACGCGCAATAAACATTGCCATTCGGATAAACTTGTTTACCCGCAATGGAAGACAGATTAACAATATGGCCACCGGAGCGTTCGATCATTCCAGGGATAACCATACGCGATACATACAATAATCCATCTACATTGCTGTGCATCATCGCATCCCAATCAGCCGGATCACCATCTTGAATGGCGTTCATGCCATGGGCATTCCCTGCATTATTAATTAATACATCGATGGATTTCCAAGCCTCTGGTAAGGATTGAAATGCTGTTTCTACTTCGGAGCGGTTTTGAACATCAAATGTCAAAAGATAAGATTCCGTTGGCAATTCTTTTTTCAATGCCTCCAGGCGCTCCAAGCGTCTACCGCAAAGTACTAATTGATAACCTACGGCGGATAATGCTTTTGCTGTAGCCCAACCGATTCCAGAGCTTGCTCCCGTTATGCATGCAATCTTATTCATATGGATAATTTTTCACCTCGAAGGTACATGCTTCGAGGTGATCTAAAAAATTTGGACGTAATTTGTAGTAAAATTTATCCCCACATGAACTTTTTAATCGTTGGCCTCGGCAATATCGGACCCGAATATTTATTCACTCGACATAACATCGGCTTTATGGCGGTGGATTATTTAGCCAAAACGAAGGAAGTCAGCTTTAAACAAGATCGCCTTGGAGCCATTAGTTCCTATAAATTAAAAGGGCATACCGTTTATTTGCTAAAACCGAGCACATTTATGAACCTAAGTGGGAAGTCGGTGAATTACTGGTGCCAACAACTCAAAATCGAAAAAGAGCGATTGCTCATCCTAACAGATGATATTGCTTTACCATTTGAGACACTGCGTTTAAAACCCAAAGGTTCGAGTGGCGGGCATAATGGATTAAAGAGCATCGAAGGAGTTTTAGCGACACAAGAATATGGCCGTTTGCGAATGGGTGTAGGGGCTGATTTCGCGAAAGGCCGACAAGCGGATTTTGTATTAAGTAACTTTAACGAAGATGAAATTGGACTTATCCCATTCATCTTAAATCGATCTAACGAGATCATCGATTGTTTTTGCTTGGAAGGCATCCAACAAACAATGAACAAATACAACCAATGATTGTACTATTTAAAGAATCTTTGAATTTTTCCGTAATTTAAAATTTAGAATTATTCAATTGATTTACAATTGTTATCCAAATATTATTTGGAAATAGTACAATTAACCTATTAAATATTCTGAATTTATCTCAAATTTAGAATCAAAATCAATTTAGGCTTCTAAAATTGTGCAAAAGCAAGTTTTGTTATATTAAAAAAATGCAATAATTTTGTATCGTTGATTTAATCAATAAATATAACATTCTTATGAAGAAGCAAATTTTAATGATTGGTGTTTTAGTGGGACTAAACCTAATCGCAACAGCGGCAAAAGCAAACGGAACGACATCTAATGTAGATGTAACGACAACAGGGTTGTCTATCAAAAAAGAAACTCTTTCTGAAGTAATTCAGTCATTGATAAAAAAAGATTACGCAGGTGCTAGCGCATCTTCGACAGCGAGTTTGACAGTTTCAATTTTAGAAAATTATCAAAATAACCAGTCGGCATACCTAAAGGCAACCAAAGCGGAGCAAGCTTTGTTTAACGAAACGGTACAATCGATTGTTAATCAAGCTTCTACAAGCGAAAAAACATCAAACTGGATCAAAGAAATCAATAAATCTGCCAAGGCAATCAATACGATTTGGGCAGTTTTAGGTACCGAACCAAAAATTGAAGCAGATTTTAACACTGCGACAGAACAAAATCAAGATTTGGTGGTTGTATTTCAAAATTAGATTGTAAGTAGTTTTCATAGTTAAATAGGTTTAGAGGTAATCAAAAAAGGTGCTGTTTTTAACGGCACCTTTTTTATTTTTTTTGCACTAAACTCATAATATTTAAAGAAAACACCTATATTTGTATAAATTTTCATAGTTAAATAGGTTTAGAGGTTAAACAAATAAGGCCAGAAGTTTCTTCTGGCCTTATTTTTATTTAATCAAGTGTCAACCATTAACTGATACTCGCCCCATTCCAGACCGATTTGCTCGGCTCTATAAAAGCTAA
>CANHKE010000268.1 GCA_947461155.1 Cytophagaceae bacterium
CGTAAATGTCTCTCCCAGTAAATTAAAGGCGACTAATTTTTCGTCCAACGACTGCCTCAAGGCTTCCAAAGCCTTCGTCACAATTCGATTGTGATCTAAAAATAATTTAGGCAAAGACGCGATATCCATCCAATCCGCCGCGTCCGAAACATCCCCTGGATTCACAAGCACTTTGGAATAATCAACTAACGCATAATACCCAATCGTAATGTAACGCTTGGATAACCAAGCTAAATCCGAATCGGGACCACCCATCGCCTCATTCACGTCACGGTGCTCTTTCGCCGCAAGCACATTTCGCTCCAAATCCCCAAACGTATAAAACTGCTCCAAATAAATATCTTTCAAGCCCGTTCGTTCATATAAAATGCGTGCTGCAGCTTGATCCACATCTTCCTCTACGCCCACAAATCCGCCTGCTAATGACCAGACATCTGTCTTGTGAAATTTCAGCAACAAGACTTTCAGCTGATTTTCATGAAAACCGAAAATCACGCAGTCTACTGAAATACCAGGCAACCAAAGCTCCGACTGTTCGAATTTACTTAACATGCTTTTGAACAAATGCGCGAATTTGATTCGCAAAAATTACATAGCCTTTCTCATTCAAATGAAGTTTGTCGGCCACAAAAATATCTTGCATCAAGGTTCCATCTGGCAAGAAAAATGGCGTATGCATATCTATAAAATATCCACCCTTCGCCTGAATCAATGCATTCAATTCTCTTTGTTTTTCCCGTAAAGCATCTCGATCAATGCTAGGTCTGGCAGCCACAAAAACGAAATTTGCCCCAGGAACCTGCTTCGCCAAACGCGCCTTGAATTCATCATACTCCGACGCGATCACTTGAGGCGCTTTCCCTTGCGACAAATCATTATCTCCCTCGTACATAATCACCCATTTCGGTTGATATTTCACCACCATACGATCAAAATAGTACAAAGCCTCCGCTAAAGTCGACCCACCAAATCCCCGATTAATCGCAGGAGGTAAGCCTTTCATATCCGCAGAAAAAGTCTTCCATAATCGAAAACTAGAAGATCCAATGAACAGAATCTGTCCCTTGGCGGGCATGGCTAACGAATCTTGCTTTTCATACGCTATGATCTCCTTTTCAAACTTATTGAGCTTATTTTGAGCCAACAAACTACTACTTACGAAAAGTAATATGGCAACAAGTATCTTATTCATTTGGATATGTTAAACCGATTTGTGCCCGAATTTCATCTAATAAACCCATCAATTCTTGACTAAATTGATGCGACATCCAGGCATTTTCTGTGCGTCCCGCATGCAAATCCTCTTGCACGGCATCCGCCTCATAACTATAGCCCCAACCTAAACGCTCCGTCTCCATCACTGTCTCCTCCCCATCATAAATCGTCAAGGTCATCCCCTTCGTTTCATGAAAACGCGGGTGCATGTAGATTTTTCCAAGCGTACCATATACCGTACACGTCGTGTCCGTCTGCGCCGCAAATGTCGAGAACAAACTGGCCGTCGCTCCCGACGCATATTTCGTCGAAATCGAACAATTCATATCCACGCCAGAAGGCGCCATCACGCCCGTCGCCTTCATTTCAAGCGGCTGGCCCAATAATAATTTTGAAATAAATAAGGGGTAAATGCCGATGTCCAACAACGACCCACCAGTCAAATGGGGATTAAACCAACGCGCCTCCTCATCATAAGCAGCCTTAAAGCCGAAATCAGCTACCAAATGTTTGATTTCACCAATCGCCCCCGAGGCAATAATCGCTTGCAATTGAGCAATCGATGGATGAAAACGCGTCCACAATGCTTCCATTAAAAACAGATTTTTTTCGCGCGCCTTTTGAATCATGGCGGCAACCTGTTTGCTATTAATCGCAAACGCCTTCTCACATAAAACAGGAATACCAGCCTCCAAGCATAATAAGGTATGCTCATAATGCAAACCGTGCGGCGAGGCAATGTAAACTACATCGATTTCACCACTCGAAAGCATCTCCTCATAAGACCCATAGGCCTTTACAGAAGGATCGTAATGGGAGGCAAATTCCTGCGCGCGTGTCAAATCTCGGGATGAAACGGCAGCTAAATGTCCGTTTTTGGCATGTACAAGATCGTCGGCAAATTTACGCGCAATTCCTCCGCACGCTAATATACCCCAACGAATGGGTTGATCTGTTTTCATAGTTCGGTTTAAATTAAATGGAACCTAAGGTGGCAATTAATGCCTCCACTTGTTCCAAATTTACTGCTGGGAAATTGGCAATACGGATTTGAGTTTCCTTCATTTTTCCATATCCCGCCCCCAAAATAAAATCACTTTTTGCTTGTACTTGCTTAATCACTTCACCAGCCAAGGTCTTGCAATTTAACACCACAACCGTCGCAGAACGATGTGATTCATTCGTCACAAATATGTCAAATTGATCTGACTTTTTCGCAAAGTCATACAAAGCCTTCGCCTTCCGATCCGTTTCCTTGCGCATCACATCCACCCCAATACGGTTATAATCTTCTGCTACTTTCCCCAACACATAAATCCCCATCACATTCGGCGTTTCAGGCGTCTCAAATTTCTTGTAATTCTCCCAAAGGCTTGGCAATGAATGATAAGTTCCCACCGTATCGCCGTGTAATTTCATGCGCTCCGACTTCGCTAACATCTTCTCATTGGCGATCCAAACTCCTAAACCGGCTGGCATTCCAAAGGCTTTCTGAACAGAGAACATCGCTGAATCTACCAAATTGAAATCCAAATTCGGGTAGGGCGCGGAAGAAACCATGTCCACCATCACCAACTTATCTTTGTGGGCCTTTTTAATTTTATGAATCTCCGCAGCACGCATCTGAACACCTGAACTGGTTTCATTGGCGGTGCAACAAATCAATTCGGCATATTCGGGAACAATCACCTCTGCGGCGTCGAAACCCTCACCAAATGGCTTATGCATCGCATGTGCATATTTGTGAAGCTCCTGTGAAAAATCGAAAAACTTCTTCGAAAACGACCCATTCACTAAATGAAAACTTTCATGTTCCACTGTGTTCATCAAAACACGTTCCCAAATCTCTGTCGCTGAACCCGTAAATAACACAGCAGTCTCTTTCGGTAAACCAAAAAGCTGGCGCAATTGCTCATCGGCATGTTGGTAAATCTTACGAAATGCCGACGAGCGATGCGAAATCGACCCAATATTTTGACGAAACGCCTCCGCGTAATGGCCCTCTACTGTAGGGAATAAGGCCGCAGGACCGGGTGTAAAAAAGGTGCTCATATTAATATAACATTCTGAATTTGATCGTGTTATCGATCAACTTCAACTCATTGACAATTTCTTCTGCATATTCCTTCGCCACATCCGTAATCACATAACC
>CANHKE010000269.1 GCA_947461155.1 Cytophagaceae bacterium
ATTTCAATGCGAATGGAATTACCGAGTTCTTCTTGCGATTGAATCTGCGTCTTTAGTACCTGCATAGGTCCTAAATTTAATTCAAGGAGCTGGACCAAACGTGCATCTTCCGCTTGAAATTGACCAACCAACTCCGTGGAATTGGGCATATGAATGCGTACAAATCGTTTTTGGGCGAGCAGTAAGCTCGGCATCAGCCAAACAAAAAGAAAGATAAGCGCGCGCATAGGCATCAAATTTATCTTAAATATGCATTTTATTTTTTATAATTAATGCGATAAATGCTGCCACCTAAGTCATCGCTCACGTAAAGCGAGCCATCTGGACCTTGCGCTAATCCACAAGGACGGTGTTGGATCGGACCTGTCGGTTTCACCAAATCCGTTCCGGCGAAATTATCTGCAAAAATTTCCCATTTGCCACTTGGCTTGCCATTTTTGAATGGAACGAAGGCGACTAAATACCCTTTTTTTAGCTCGGCCGACTGCCCATGAAACGCAATGAATGCGCCATTTTTGTATTTGGCGGGGAATTGATTTCCCGTGTAGAAGAGGATATCATTCGGTCCCATGTGCGCAGGAAAAGCAACGGTTGGATCCAACGCTTTTTCGCCACCCGTTTTCTTTCCGTCACCTCCGTACTCAGGCGCAACGATCTTTTTGTTTTGTTTTTGGTCGTAGTAGATATACGGCCAGCCGCCATCATCACCTGCTTTTTTGATTTCATACATCGCTTCGGCCGGCAATTCTTGGGACATTTGTGGTGTATAATATTGCGGGTAGAAATCGTGGAATTGACCGCGTCCATGTGACATCGCGAACAGCGAATTTGTTTGCGTGTTCCAGGTAATCCCTACGGCATTTTTCAAACCAGTTGCGTAGCGAACGCCATCTTGGAATTTCTGATTCAGTTTATTGGCGTCAAATTGCCATACCCCACCTGCGGAATCTAGAATCGCGCAAGGGTTCATGCCTTGACCGGTTCCAGGCACTCGGCATGGATCATTCCAAGAGCCGATGGTCACATAAATGTGTTTGCGGTCTTTGTCAAAAACGAAAGGTTTCGCATTATCACGTCCGTGATCGGGTAAACCGTCCACGATGGTTTCGTAAACATTCAAGTTCGCGATTTCACCTTGGGCGTTTAATGCGTAGCGATGTACCCCTTTGTTTGACGCGGCATAAAAATACTCCCCATCGATCCCAATCCCTGTTCCCGGGTACGTGCCAAACATCGTCTTTTCTTCATACACCCCATCTTTATCCCTGTCTTTTAACAACAGGATACCATTTCCGTCTTTTAATTTGGAAAGTTTGGCATACACATGTCCTTGTTTAGAAACGGTGATGTGGCGGGTTGCGCCAAGATCTTTACCGATTTCAGCCACTGAAAATCCGGCAGGAACTTTAATGTCTTGAGCAAAAAGAAGACTTGGAGCCAATAGGCAAAGGGTGAATATTTTTTTCATGTTTATTAAATAGGTCGGCTAAAGATAGAATAAAAACAAAAAAGACCTGCAAAGTTCTGCAGGTCTTTTTTAATCATTCAGTGGTCGCGTAGGGATTCGAACCCCAAACCTTCTCATCCGTAGTGAGATGCTCTATCCAGTTGAGCTACGCAACCATTCCCGTGTTGGGACTGCAAAGGTAGAATTTCTTTGTTAATTTGAAAAGTCTTCCCTCGAAAAAAAAATAAAAAATCACTACTTCCCTGTAAATGAGGGCTTACGCTTCTGCAAAAATGCGGCAACTCCCTCACGAAAATCATTCGTTTGGCTGGCCTCTTGTTGTGCCTGCGCCTCTAATTCCAATACATGCGCCAAATCCCTGCCATCCGCAGCTTGCAAGGCCTGCTTGATTAAACCCAAGGCGCGCGTTGGCCGCTTCGCAAATTCAGCCGCAAGTTCATGCACGCGCATTTCCCAACCTTCCGGAGCGATCACCTCGGCGACAATTCCAAACGAAAAAGCCTCCTGCGCCGTAAATCGACGTGCCGTGCTAGCAAGTTCGAAGGCTTTGTGGTACCCCACCGACTGCATTAAAAATGCCGAACTGCCCGCATCCAAGGTCAATCCGATTTGACTAAACAATTCAGCAAATACGGCATCCTCTCGAGCAACTAAGTAATCGCACGCCAAAGCTAAACTGCAACCCGCGCCAGCTGCAATGCCATTAATCGCACCAATTACCGGCTTGTCCAACGAACGTATCGCTTGAATCATGGGGTTGTACGTATTCCGCAACACCTTTCCCGCATCTGCATCCGGTACGCCCGCCTTCAAATCCGCACCCGAACAAAATGCCTTTCCAGATCCCGTCATAACTAAAACACGGACTTCATCCGCGATTTTAGCTGCTTCCGCCACCTCCCGAATCTCATGAATCAAAGGCGCATGCAAGGCATTAAATACCTCCGGCCGATTCAATGTCAGCGTCCAAATGCCCGCATGTTTGTGTAATGTTAGGTGTTGATACATTGTATTTTGATTTATAATTCCCTTCTTAACCGTGCCACCGCAATCCCCAACTGCTCCCGGTACTTCGCCACCGTACGTCGCTTCACAATAAAACCACGTTCGGCTAAAATCCCCTCCAAATCCTCATCCGAATAGGGCGCATCATGCGGCTCTCCCGCAATAATCTCCCGTAAAATATTCTTCACCTCCCGCGTCGAAAAATCCTCGCCCGACTCATGCATAATCCCCTCCGAGAAGAAATACTTCAACGGAAACATACCAAAGTCGGTTTGCACCGACTTCGCCGAGACCACCCGTGAAACTGTCGAAATGTCCATCGCGATATCTGCCGCAATCTCCTTCATCTTCAAGGGCCGTAAACGCGCATCATCGCCCGACAAAAAGAAATCATATTGCTTCGTCACGATACTTTCCATCGTCTTCATCAACGTTCCCTGACGCTGCTGAATCGCCTGAATAAACCAGGACGCAGCATCCAGCTTGTGTTTAATAAATGTTACGGCCTCCTTAATATCCTTCTGCTGCTTATTTCCCTTTTCATAGGTTTGCAACATCTCTTGAAACGACTTACTCACCCGCAATTCCGGGGCGTTTTTGCCATTTAATTTGATGTCCAACTTCCCATCTACCTGCGTCACGATAAAATCCGGTTGCAAAAAGGGAGCCACCTCACCCGCTTCCGTTCCGCCTGGCTTGGGATTCAATCGCGTAATCACCGCGATCGCTTGTTTCAAAGCGGCCTCATCCACACCTAATTTTTGCTGCAATGCGGCGTAATGGCGTTTGGAGAAATCATCGAAATAGGTATCCACCAACTGGATTGCCAGCGCATGCGCGCCCTCTTCACCCATCGAATGCCGATGCAACTGCAACGACAAACATTCCTGC
>CANHKE010000270.1 GCA_947461155.1 Cytophagaceae bacterium
ACGCGCACCTGGTCGATTGGTAACACTTTGCGTGTTAAGTATTTCTCTACTTGGTTAACGGCGTCCTTGCTCCGACAAAATATCATAACGCGCTCAAATTGAGGTTGTTGCAAGAAAAATTCCAGCGCGTTTATTTTTGTTTTTAAATTTTCAGCCTGATACACATACTGCGTTACCTGACTCGCCGGCGTTGCCTGTGGCGTCACTTCAATCCGAAGAGGAAATTCCAAAAATTCATGAGAAAGGTTCTCCACTTTCTCCGGGAACGTCGCCGAGAACAATCCGTTTTGACGTTTTTTATAGGGGATTTTTTCCAGAATTTCGCGGATTTGCGGCATGAAACCCATGTCCATCATTTTGTCCGCCTCATCCAAAATCAAGAATTTCAATTCTTTCACGACAATCGCATCCTTGCGGTACAATTCCAAAAACCGTCCAGGCGTCGAAACCAAAATGTCGATCCCAGCCTCGAGCGTTTGAATCTGCGTCTTTGGCCCTAGTCCGCCATAAAGCGCCAATAAACGTAAGTCGGTGAATTGCGCCAAACCCACCATCACTTCATGAATTTGCATCACCAATTCACGCGTGGGGGCTAAAATAAGTGCCCGCGGGTTTTTGCCTTGGGCGTATTTGATGCGCATCAATAAAGGAAGCGCGTAGGCTGCTGTTTTACCGGTACCCGTTTGCGCGATGCCTAAGACATCGTGGCCTTGCAACATCATGGGAATCGCCTTTTCCTGAATGGGGGTGGCGGCAGTATAGCCCACGGCCTCGCAAGCGCGCTGCAATTGTGGGTTTAGGCCAAGTGATGCAAAATCAGTCATAAGGGAAATCCATTTCGTTCAGACATGCTGAACTTTACCGTACAAAGGTAGGCAAAATAAAATTCCCTACCTTTGAAACAAATTTTCGCGTCTATGCAGTCAATTTGGGTCAAACGTTTCCTGATTGGAACCCTACTTTCCTTTGCGATGGGAAGTTTGGCCTCGTTGTTTTTGTGGGGGATGGATGTTATTGCAGATTTACGCCAACCGGCCTATTTGTATGGCTTGCCGCTCGTAGGTCTTTTGTTTTATGTAATCAAGTCCAAATCCTGGGCACAAGTCAGCACCAAACAATTTATCGCTTCGCAATTATCGGAGCATTCACCATTCGCAACTCCCTTCATATTAGTAGCCACGTGGCTCAGCCACATCGCAGGCGCATCCGTGGGCCGCGAAGGAACGGCCATCATGATGGGCGGTAACTTGTCGGCCTATCTAAGTGAAAAATTTCATCTTTCCGCCCAAGAAAAATCCATCTGGCTACGCGCCGGAATGAGCGCCGGATTCTCCGCTGTTTTTGGAACTCCGTTGGCCGGCTGTTTTTTCGGACTCGAAGTGGGGAAGGTTGGCAAAATTCACTGGCCTTCCTTTTTTGCTTGCATCGCGCTCGCATTTGCGGCGAATTTTGTCAGTCTCCACGTGTGGGGCACAAAACACGTTTTATATCCCCTTGTTTTTTTACCACCTATTTCGGCCTCATTTTGGGCCAAATTAGCGTTTATTGGCCTATTTTTGGGACTGATTGGCTTTGTCTATACGCGCTTAGAATCGATTATTTTTTCCGCGTATGGGAAATTGCCCATACAACCGGCTCTCAAAGGGATTCTCGCGGGCTTGGTTTTGCTTGGTTTGTTCCAAATTCCAAACTTCACCGAAAGTGTCGGAATCGGATCAGAATTTTTGCTTCGCCCATTTTCAACTGAATTTGTTGCATCCAATTTTGCGCCAACAAAATTATTCGCGACGGCACTCAGCTTAGGTATCGGATTTAAAGGGGGAGAAGCGACGCCCTTATTTTTGATCGGCTCGCATGCGGCGGCGGGTTTATCGGCCTGGATAGATTTCCCCATTCCACTGTTAGCTGGGATCGGATTTACTTCGCTGTATTGTGGACTTGCGAAAACACCGCTGACAGGCATGTTGCTAGGCTGTGAATTATTTGGACCGCAAGCTTGGTTCTGTTACTTATTCGTTACCCTCATTGTCCTTTACTTCTCCGGAAAAGAAGGCATATTTAAAATTCAGCCTTGGTCTGCGTATTTACCCAAACCCCCATATCGCTAATGTTTGACTACTTCTACGATCAGCATCCGAATTACCAAGAACCCGCTTTAACCAAGCGTCGGTTCTCGGCCAGCACCTGGGAAAATCTAATCGCTGATTGGTCTGCATCCCCTCATTTTACCGTCACCCAAATCGGACAAACTACCGAATCCAGACCCATTCATGAGGTACGTTTTGGCGTAGGCCCGATACCCATAATCGCCTGGTCACAGATGCATGGCGATGAAGCAACGGCGACGATGGCTTTAGCTGATATCTTCCGTTTTTTAACCTTGAATACCGCGGAATACCGGGCTATCCGGGAAAAATTGCATCAGAAAATAAGTATCTATGTCATTCCGCGATTAAATGCAGATGGCGCGGAGCGATGGACGCGGGAAACGGCATTGGGCATCGATATGAACCGCGATGCGCAAGCACAAAATAGTGTCGAAGCTCGACTTCTATCTTCTTGGGCAGACAGCATAAAACCGCTATTTGCTTTCAATTTACATGATCAAAATCGCCTGTATTCCGTAGGCAACAGTGCTCATCAAACACACATCGCATTCCTAGCCACAGCTGGAGACGAAGCAGGAACTTGGACACCATCGCGTACACGCGCGGCGCAATTGGCCAACCGATTAACTCGATACACCCAAAGCTATTTACCGAATAAAGTTGCCAAATGGACCGACGAATTTAACGCGCGCGCGTTTGGCGACACCTTTCAGTCGCGAGGCTTTGGTTTACTCTTACTCGAATCGGGTGGAGCAGGATGGGATTTAGAGAAACAATCCTTGCGCCGCATGAATGCCGCAATCTTGTTGGACGCGTTTGTCAGTATAGCAGATGATTCCTACCTCAAAGAACCCACACATCTGTACACGAATCTAGAAACTAATGAGCGCCAAATTTTCGATATCAAAATCACGCAAGCGCCAATAGATACAGAGGGAAAATACCGCGCCGATATCGGTATAAACTTGGTTGAAACAGCGCAGCCATCCGGTGAAATTGCCTATTCCTGGAGCATCGAGGAGATCGGTGATTTGAGCTATATGCATGCTTTAAATCGCATCGATGGATCAAAATGGAGCCTACCGGAAGGCCAAAACATCAGTTTAGGCGCTAACATTTCCACCTTGATCTTCACAGAAAACAAGTTGATTGCCTTTGATTTGAGTACCTTTACAGCCAAAATAAACTAACACACATGACTTCATTACCCGTAATCATTATCGGAGTTAATCCATTTGCCTTAGAAGTGGC
>CANHKE010000271.1 GCA_947461155.1 Cytophagaceae bacterium
GAATGTTGAATTTTTCGACAAGGTTTTAGGACCCGGAAAAGCGACAGATGAAAAAACGTTCTTAGTTGAAGTAGAGAAAATCGTTACAGAAAACTATGCACGTGAAGCGAATTATTTATTACGTATCGATGCGGAAAAGGCTTTAATCGAAAACGTCAAAATCGATCTTCCAGAGGAATTCTTGCGTACGTGGTTAGTGCGGATCAACGAAGGCAAATTTACACCTGAGCAAATTGATCAAGATTTCGATAATGTGAAGCGTGATATCCGCTGGAACCTAATCAAGAATGAAATCGCTGCGAAATTTGATGTGAAAGTTGAATATCCAGAGGTAGTAGAAAAAGCGAAAGATATGGTCCGCCAGCAGTTTGGTGGTTATTTATCTTCGGACCAGCCCGGCATCGAAGAAATGATTGAGAAAATCGCGATGGGTTATTTGAGCGATAAATCAAAAGGTGATAACTTCATGAACTTGTACAACCAAGCATTCGCGGACAAAGTATCGAGCGCGATTGTGGAGAATATTCCGCACAAGGTTACTAAAATCGACGTGGAGAAATTCAAAGAAATCGCAGCAGCGCTGTAATTTCAACGATTGATACATTAGAGTGAGAACCCCGTTTTTTGCGGGGTTTTCTGTGAACTAGATATTCGTTTTTTGTGTTTAGCTTTACAATTGAAAATATTTTAAATTTGATTTTAAAAAATTCCGGATATGCACCCAAAAGAATTAACTGGCGAAGAGTTTCGTAAATATGCTGTTCATCACCGTGGCTTGAACGGTTTGGCAGTGGATCAATATATGAATAGCATAGGTAGCCGACCGATGCACCAAATCGATGACATGACGCAATACATCATTGAGGAGCGCCCGATGCGTTTCGCTCAAATCGATGTATTCTCCCGTTTAATCATGGACCGTATCATCTTTATGGGTGTTCCGGTAGATGATTACATGGCGAACATCATTGTCGCGCAATTGCTCTTTATGGAGTCTACGGATGCCAAAAAAGACATTGTCATGTACATTAATAGCCCAGGTGGATCCGTTTATGCCGGTTTAGGTATCTACGATACGATGAATTACATCCGTCCAGAAGTGGCCACGGTTTGTACTTCGTTAGCTGCATCTATGGGCGCGGTTTTATTAGCCGGTGGTGCTGCAGGAAAACGTTCCGCATTAGAGCATGCGCGTGTGATGATTCACCAGCCTTCAGGCGGTGCGCAAGGTCAATCACGTGACATCGAAATTACAGCACGCGAAATCGTGAAGATCCGTCAAGAATTATATGATATTTTGGCGAAACATTCGGGAAAATCATTTGAAGAAATCGAACGCGATTCAGATCGTGACTATTGGATGAAAGCGGCTGAGGCGAAAGAATATGGTTTGATTGACGAAATTTTAACGCGTACGGTTTAATTAGAATGGCGAAGAAAGCAAATTGTTCCTTCTGTGGACGGGCGAAAAATGAAGTTGGCATCCTGCTCTCAGGAATCGATGGCCACATTTGCGATACCTGTTTGCAGCAAGGTTACGAAGTGGTGAAGGATGAAATGGGTGCTGCGGCGAATGCGCACAAACCAGGGAACCAGCAATTTGAATTGGTGAAACCCAAGGATCTGAAGGCCTACCTCGACGAATATGTAATCGGTCAAGAAGAAGCCAAACGCCATTTGTCCGTTGCCGTATACAACCATTACAAACGATTGATGCAGACGCCTGCAGCTGACGATGTAAAAATCGAGAAGTCAAACATCTTGATGGTCGGCGAAACAGGAACCGGAAAAACTTACTTAGCGCGTACCCTCGCGCAGAAATTGCAAGTTCCTTTTTGCATCGCTGACGCCACTGTCATTACAGAAGCGGGTTATGTAGGCGAGGACGTGGAAACGATTTTAACGCGTTTGTTACAGGCGGCTAACTATGATGTCGAAAAAGCAGAATGCGGAATTGTATTCATAGACGAAATTGATAAAATAGCGCGTAAATCGGATAATCCATCGATCACACGCGATGTGTCGGGGGAGGGGGTCCAACAAGCCTTATTGAAATTATTAGAAGGTTCGATTGTCAATGTACCGCCACAAGGGGGGCGTAAGCATCCGGATCAAAAGATGATTGCCGTGAACACAGAGAATATTTTATTTATTTGTGGAGGGGCATTTGACGGAATCGATCGCCATATAGCCAAGCGATTGAATTCGCGTCCGATCGGTTTTTCGGGAGACGATACATTCCATGAATCGTTTGAGAAAGATCAAATCATGAAATATGTGTCGGCACAAGACTTAAAATCATTTGGTTTAATTCCGGAGTTATTAGGTCGTTTGCCGGTGGTTACTTTTTTAAATCCATTGGATGCGAAGGCGCTGCTTTCGATTTTAACGGAACCTAAAAATGCATTGGTGAAGCAATACGAGAAGCTTTTTGACATGGAAAATGTGTCATTGAGTTTGACGAAAGATGCTTTGGAATACATCGTCGAACAAGCGATGCAATACAAATTAGGTGCGCGCGGCTTGCGGTCCATCATGGAAGCCATCATGACCGATGCGATGTTTGAGATTCCTTCTCAAATAGATTTGAAAGAGTTCAAAGTCGACCTAGCTTACGCCAAATCGAAATTTGAACGAACAGTTTTTCATCAAATGAAAGTTGTCGCATAAACCTATGAAAGCCTTAATTTTTGTTGCCCTATTACTCATCTCGAGTTCTTTTTCCACGGAAAAAAATGCAACAGGTGCCTTGCAAGTAGCCACACCTACACCTGAGGTGATCGTTCCTGTGGCAGAAGTTCATCAGGTAAAACGCGTGATGCGCGTTGAAAAAAAGCGCCAACAAGTTATTCGGTTGGCGAAGAAAGCACAAAAAGTCGATGTACGCGATGAGGTGCAACGCATGGATTCCAAATTAAAAATCGGGCTATTTTTATTGGCCGTAGGTGCTGTTTTAAGCATCGTTGGAATTGGTTTGGTGGGTGGAATTGCGGCACTTATCGGCTTGTGCTTCACGATCATCGGTTTATTGCATACCTTCTAGGATGGCTCAACTCGTCTTTTTGCATGGTTTTGGCGAGGACGCACGTATATGGGATGATTTTATTCCGCAATTTTCGTGGGCTGAAAAACCAATTGTACCTTCTTTTGCGCATTGGAATGAAGCAAAATCGATAGCCGATTATGCGCGAGAAATTAATGTTTCATTACCTCAAGACGGAAAATTTACCGTCGTAGGACATTCCATGGGGGGATATATTGCGCTCGAAATGGCACATCAATTTCCCGATCGAATCGATAAAGTAATCTTATTACATTCCACCGCGCTTCCAGATACAGCTGAAAAGCAAGTCAACC
>CANHKE010000272.1 GCA_947461155.1 Cytophagaceae bacterium
GTGATTTTTCAAGGCTTTGGTTTCGGCATTCACCAAATTCATAAATTCCTCAAAACCAATTTTCTGAATCAAGAACTTCATGCGGGCCTTGTGGCGCGAATTACGTTCGCCGTGGCGATCGAACACGCGAAGAACCGATTCGATGAAGGGAATGACTAGGTCTTCAGCGAGGAATTCGTAGGCGGTGTGTGCCAACATCGGTTGGGCCCCTAAGCCACCACCGACTACTACTTTAAAGCCGCGCGTTCCGTCTTGGATTTTGGGAATAAAACCCACGTCATGTAGGTAGGCGAGTGAGGTGTCTTCTTCGGTATTGGAGAAAGACATTTTGATTTTACGTCCCATTTCTTGGCAGATGGGATTGCGTAGAAAATAACGGAAAGCGGCATCTGCGTGCGGGCTTACGTCAAAAAGTTCGTTCGGGTCGATGCCGGAAGTAGGGGAGGCGGTGATGTTACGCACCGTGTTTCCGCAGGCTTCGCGCAAGGTGATATCGTCTTGTTCTAATTTCGCCCAAAGTTCCGGCGTGCGGTCTAAGGAAACGAAGTGGATTTGAATGTCTTGGCGGGTGGTTAAATGCAAGTTTCCAGTTGAATATTCGTTGGAGATATCCGCAATGCGCTTCCATTGGTGGAATTGAATCTTGCCGTAGGGCAATTTAATGCGGATCATCTGAACGCCTTGCTGGCGCTGACCATACACCCCGCGTGCTAAACGGAGGCTTCGGAATTTTTCCTCATGAATTTCGCCAGCTTTGAATTGGGCAATCTTTTTGGCCAAATCCAGGATGTCTTTTTCAACGATGGGGTTTTCTATCTCAGAGCGGAAACTTTGCATAATTGGTAAGTCAAATTTATTAAGTCTATATAATATATAGAGTATTAGGCAAAAGTAAGGCAAAACGTTTTTATTGCCAAAGAATTTTTATATTCGTTTTTAAATTTATTCACATGAAATCAATTTTTACTGGAATTATTTGTTTGGTCTGCTTTGGTCTATTTGCGCAAAAGCCGACGATGGATATTCAAGGCGTGGAGGTGGTTAAGACTTCGCATGTGTTGAATCTGGCCGGAAAGCCGCTGAATTACACGGCATATACGGGTTATATGCACATGAAGGCTGATACTGGTAAGGTGTTAGCGAAAATCTTTTTTACGTATTATCAAAAGGACGGCGAGGATGTTGGCAAGCGCCCATTAACCTTCACCTTTAACGGCGGACCCGGTTCAGCATCCTTATGGTTGCACATGGGGGGTGTCGGTCCCAAGCGTGTGCTATTAAAGGATGATGGAACGGCCACTGCGCCACCGTATACCTATGTGGATAACGAATATGGCTGGTTGGACAAAACGGATTTAGTTTTCATCGATCCCGTGTCCACTGGATATTCCCGTGCCGTAGGGCAAGATGCGAGCAAATACCATGGCTATGTGGAGGATATTGAGTCTATTGGTGCGTTTGTGCGCAACTTTTTGAGTCGGTATGAGCGCTGGGCGTCGCCGAAATTTTTAGCTGGCGAGAGTTATGGAACGACGCGTGCGGCGGGATTGGCGAAGCATTTGCAGGATCGCCATCGGATTTATATTAATGGGGTGATTTTGATTTCGGCTGTCTTGAATTTTGGGACGAATGATTATGCGATTGGGAATGATTTGCCGCGGGCTTTGTATGTGCCATCGTACACGGCGGCGGCTTGGTATCACAAGAAATTGAGTCCAGCGTTGCAAGCGCGTCCTTTGGCAGATATTTTGAAAGAATCGGAAGCTTGGTCGATTGGGGAATATGCATCGGCGCTGATTAAGGGCGGATGGTTGTCGGCCGCCGAAAAAGATGCCATCGCGGGTAAATTGGCCTATTGGACGGGTCTTTCCAAAGAGTTGTGTTTGCAGGCTAATTTACGGGTAGATGAGAATCGTTTTTACAAATCCTTGCGTCGGGCGGATGGTTTATCCGTAGGTCGTTTGGATGCGCGGTTTACGGGTCGGGACTTGGATGATGCGGGTGAGTATGTGGATTTTGATCCGTCGTTTGCCAACATAGACGGACCGTTTACGTCGACGATTAACGCGTATATGCAAAAGGAATTGAAGTTTAAGGAGGAGAAGGGGTATAATGTGTTTGGGGATGTGTATCCGTGGTCGTACAAGAATGTGCAGAATAAGTATTTGAATGTGGCGGAGAGTTTGCGGGATGCGATGGCGAAGAATCCGGCCTTGAAGGTGTATTTGGGCTGTGGGTATTATGACTTTGCGACACCGTATTTTACGGCTTTGTATGACATTGAGCATATGTTTTTACGTCCGGAGCAACGCAGCCGGGTGGACATTAAAATGTATGAGTCGGGCCACATGTATTACATCCACAAACCATCTTTGATTCAGTTCAAAAAGGATATGGATGGCTTTTTCGATTCGTCGAAATAATTTGGTAACTTCGCCATCCCAATTAGAGGGGTGTCCGAGTGGTTTAAGGAGCACGCTTGGAAAGCGTGTGTAGGTCTCAAGCTTACCGAGGGTTCGAATCCCTTCCCCTCTGCGAAGCCTTTCAGCGTGAGCTGGGAGGCTTTTTTCATTGGGGCCGAGAAATGCACTTGTGTGGTTGAACGGCCCCAATGAAAAAAGTACAGGATTCGAGAAGCGAATACTGTAGGCTTTGTGCCAGATGCCCTTTGCGGATGACAGCGGAGTGAAACGGAGCTGTCACTCCCTCTTAAAGAGTTACAAGCTTAAATTACCTAAACTTGTAGCTCATAAACCCTAAAACCTCCTCAAATCCTCCCCTTTCCCCTTTCGCTCCAGGTAATTAATCATCGAATTAGCCACCCGGTTAAAGACCGCGTCTTGCATGTCGGCTTTGGCGAAGGCGGCGCTGTTTTCCCGGCGGATATTCATTTTTTCGGCCATGTCTACGGCGTCAAGCGTGGCACCCAGAAAGCTAAATGAAAATTTGCCAGAGGCTTCTTTGGCTTTGATTAATTCTTGAATTTGGACTAATGAAAAGAATTTGGAGACGTTCTCGTAGCCGTCAGTTAGGATGACAATGACAGCGGTGTCGCCTTCGTTTTCGAGTAATTGGTCAACCCGTTTAATGCTCAGACCGATTCCGTCCAATAAGGCAGTTCCGCCGTTTGGTCTGTAGTTAATTTGGTTCACGTTCGGGAGTAGGTCTACCGGTAGATTATCGTAGCGAATATCGACCGAATCGCTAAACACGGTAAGCCCTACACGAATGTCTTGATCCGGAAATTCTTGTGCGATGGCTTTGATTTTTTTGTTTTGAGATTCGATACCGCTTAAGGTCGCGTCCACACAATCAAACATGGATCCGCTTTGGTCTAATACAAAA
>CANHKE010000273.1 GCA_947461155.1 Cytophagaceae bacterium
ATCCGGCATTTTATTAATGACGTGGCGATGGAACTCCTTGTGAATTGTTTTGTCATCGGGTTTACGTTGGCCTTGATGTTTCGCACGTATGGACCCTTGGCCATGGTACTCTTAAGCGTATTTCCAGCCTACGGACTTGTTTATTATGTGACGAACTGGCAAAATAAGCGAATGGAACGGACGCTGATGGAGGATGCTGCCCAAGTTGAAATCCATGTGGTTGAATCCTTGCAGCATAGCCGCACGATTCGGGAATTTGACATGCGCGCATTCATTGAACAAAAAGCGGAAAACAAATTTGTCAAATTGCTTTTGACAGCTTTCCAGGCGGGCAAAAATGCCCTGTTTACAGCCAATAGTACCTTCTTTATTTCACAAGGAATCACTGTGGCACTCTTATGGCTTGGGGCCGGATACGTGCTAGACCGATCCATTACCCCTGGCGAATTATTTTCGTTTTACGCGTTGGTCGGCTTTATCACCAATCCAATTCTAGGACTAATGGGGGCAAATAAATCGATTCAGCACGCCTTGATCGCTTCAGAGCGCTTATTTGAGATTATGGACTTAAGCGAGGAAGACCCACAAGGGCAGATGCAGATTGAGGCGGTGGATTTAGGAGACATCCGACTGGAAAAAGTAAGTTTCATGTATGGCACACGAACGCAGGTATTTGAATCGTGTGACCTCTGTTTCAAGCAAAATCAATGGACTGCGGTAGTCGGCGAAAGTGGTTCAGGAAAAAGTACCTTATTTGCCTTACTTCATAAGCTTTACCCCTGCTCCTCGGGTCAAATATTCGTGGGCACTCATGACTTGCGCATGATTCAATCAGCAAGTCTTCGTCAATTCATTCGGTTGGTACCGCAGCAAATCGACCTATTTGCAGGCAATGTCATCGAAAACATTGCATTGGGGGTGGATTATCCTGATCTAAGAAAAGTTGTCCAACTATGTCAGCAATTGGGCATCGCTTCGTTCATCGAGCGACTTCCTGGCTCGTACCAAAGCTTATTGGGCGAAAATGGAGCAATGCTTTCCGGTGGTCAAAAACAACGAATTGCTATTGCGCGAGCCTTGTATCATGATCCTGCGATTATCCTGTTGGATGAGGCCACATCCGCCTTGGATGCCTATGCCGAATCTGAAGTTCATACTTTATTCTTGGATCTCGTAACGAAAGGAAAAACGATTATCTCGATTTCGCATCGCCTTTCGAGCTCCGTGGACGCACATCAAATCGTATTTCTACGGGAAGGCCGGGTATCCGAATCGGGCACCCATACCGAATTGATGGCGAAAAGGGGCGACTATTATCGACTTTGGCAAAAACAACATGGGATTCTCCAAGTAGATTTGTAATTTGAAGGCTTATTCGAAAAATTATGGAAAACCAATCAGAAGAAAACCAATTGAACATAGAGCTACCGGAGGAATTAGCAGAAGGAGCTTATGTAAATTTAGCCTTGATCGCGCATTCCCCGTCTGAATTTGTCATGGATTTTATTCGCATTTTACCTGGCCTACCGAAAGGAAAAGTAAAGTCTCGCGTGGTCATGACACCGGATCACGCGTACCGCTTGATGCTGGCTTTACAAGAAAATATGCAGAAATACGAAGAGAGTTTTGGTGTCATCAATAAAGATGGAAGTGAGACTGGCTTCGATTTTCCGATGAATTACAATGGCCCGATAGGCGAAGCGTAAACGTTTTAGGTTTTTTTATTTGAGAAAAGCCCGATTTTTTTCGGGCTTTTTGGGTAAAAAAAGTGCCCTAATTGCTTTTAAATCAAAACACAAGCGTAACGTATGCCCATCTTAACCAAACAAAATTTAGCCTCCGGATTTACATCGAACATCCCAGTTCAATTACCCAAGCAAGAGGTTTTCGCTTATCCAGAAAAAGTGCTGCAATTTGGCACGGGCGTTTTGCTTCGTGGGCTTTGTGATTATTACATTCACAAAGCGAACCAACAAGGCATTTTCAAAGGGCGGGTTGTGCTCGTGAAATCCACGGATCGGCCTGGTGCGGATGCATTTACAGAGCAAGATGGCTTATTTACGCATTGCATTAAAGGAATCGACGAAGGTAAGGCCATCGAAGAAACCGTGGTCAATGCCGCCATTTCACGCACGTTAACCGCGGCGACGGAATGGAACGCTATTTTGGAATTGGCGCAAAGTGCTGACATGCAAGTAATCATTTCCAATACCACGGAAGTCGGCATTCAATATGTGGCCAATGACCCCATTTCGGGAGGAAGTCCAAAATCATTTCCAGCTAAATTACTCGCATTTTTAGTCGCCCGCTTTCAGCATTTCAATGGTTCGGCGGAATCAGGAATGGTGATTGTACCGACGGAATTGATCATCAACAATGGGGATGTCTTAAAAGATATTATAGTCAAATTAGCCGCAGACCATCAGTTGCCTGAAGCATTTATATCGTGGTTAAACAGCCACAACCATTTCTGCAATTCGTTAGTTGACCGCATAGTTCCTGGCGCACCCGATGCACAAACGAACGCGGCGATTTGCGCTGATTTAGGGTATACGGATAAGAATTTAATCATTTCGGAAGTCTATAGTTTATGGGCTATTCAAGGGGGTAGCCGCGTAAAAGAGGTCTTAAGTTTTGCCAAAGCGGATACCGGCGTTGTGATCGCAGAGGACATAGAAATATATCGCGAATTGAAACTTCGTCTGTTGAATGGGACGCATACTTTGATGTGTGGCATGTCTTATTTACTGGGGTTCCGATTGGTGAAAGATGTCATGGCAAACGGTTACTTAGGCAAACTCATCATGAATTTAATGTTGAGCGAACTGGCCCTTGCGATTCCGTATAAAATGGATTTCAAAGTGGCTGACCGCTTTGGCCGTGCGGTATTGGATCGATTCCGTAATCCTTTTATAAATCATAAATTAATCGATATTACGGTTCAATACACGACCAAAATGCGGATGCGCAATGTGCCTTTAGTGATTAATTACTACAAGGAATTTGGCAAAGCGCCGGAATTATTTGCGATGGGCTTTGCGGCTTATTTACAATTTATGCATGCGGTCAAAGAAGAAAATGGCAAGTATTTTGGCGATTCAAATGGCGAGTTATACCCGATCAATTGCGATTATGCTGGCTATTTTTATGAAGCTTGGAAAGACTTTGATTTGAAAAAAATATTAGCGGACACAAGCCTTTGGGGTGCAGATTTAAGTGCATTGCCTGGCTTTGAGCAAGCCGTACAGAAATACGTATAGATCCTATGAAAGCATTTTTAAACGAAGATTTTTTATTGCAAACGCCTACGGCGCAACAATTATACCACGATTTTGC
>CANHKE010000274.1 GCA_947461155.1 Cytophagaceae bacterium
CGAATTCCACCTGTGGTTAACAAACTTGTCATAGCAAAGCTAATTGCCTTTTGCGTAGGTGTGAAGCTTGGATGGTCTTTATCCGGCCCACCGAACAGATCTAGTTGTTGGCTCTCAATTCCTTGCTTTACCGCAGCTAAATAATTCGCTTCAATTAAAGCATCTGAATCTAATATGATAAAAAAATCTCCCTTAGCACGTTCAAAAGCATAATTTCGGGCAAAACCTTGACCTCCATTTTCTTTAAAGAAATAGTGCAGGTTTAAGGTTTTGGCATATTTGTTCGCTACCTGGTCAGCTTTCTCAATGCTACCATCTTCAATAACGATTACCTCAAATTGCGTATATGTTTGTTGCGCTACACAAGCCAATAACTCATCAAGTTCTTGTGGGCGATTATAAACCGGTATGATGAGACTAAAAAGCATGGTTAGGAAAACATCTGTTGGAGTGTTTCTTCGCTCGCTTGCAGAATTTTAGCTAACTCTTCATCTTGAATCGCATCCGAAATAAACCAAGATTCGTATTGGGATGGAGGCAGATAAATGCCTCTTTCGAGCATTCCGTGGAAATATTTGCCGTATAAGGTGGCATTGGATGTTTTGGCGTCTGAAAAATTATGAACTGCTTTATCCGTGAAAAATAATGTAAACATGGAACCTATTTGATTAATGGTATAGGATAGACCAAGTGCTTCTAATTGTGAACGAATGCCTGTTTTTAATTTTTCACCCTTTTCAGCCAACCGTGTATAAACGGCAAGATTATCTGTGATATGATTTAACATGGCTAATCCAGCTGTTGTCGCTAAAGGATTTCCACTTAAGGTTCCTGCTTGATAAACAGGCCCTGCGGGTGCAATCATATCCATGATATCCGCGCGACCTCCATAGGCGCCTACGGGTAAACCGCCTCCTATGATTTTACCTAATGTAGTTAAATCTGGTTTAATGTTGCAAATCCCTTGATAACCACTTGGTGATAAGCGAAAGCCTGTCATGACTTCATCGAAAATCAAAAGGGCACCATATTGATCACATAATGCGCGAACACCTTGTAAATAGCCTTCTTGTGGAATGACTAATCCCATATTGCCTACAACCGGCTCGATGATTACGGCGGCTACTTGATTGGGATTCGCATCAAATAAACGTTTTAGCGAATCTAAATCATTGTAAACGGCGGTAAGGGTATCTTTTGCCGTAGAAACGGTTACACCAGGACTATCAGGCGTACCTAATGTAGCGACGCCACTTCCCGCGGCAATTAAAAAGGAATCGCCATGCCCATGGTAACAACCTTCAAATTTGATGATTTTATCACATTTTGTATAGGCGCGGGCCAAGCGAATGGCGGCCATGGTCGCTTCTGTACCTGAATTGACTAAGCGTACTTTTTCGATCGATGGAACCATCGAACAAATTTTCTCAGCAATTAAAACTTCTTTATAGCTTGGTGCGCCAAATGAAAACCCATTTGACAATGCTTCTCTAACTGCATTTTCAATCACAGGGTGTGCTTGTCCGAACAGCATGGGTCCCCAAGAGCCGATTAAATCTATATACGAATTGCCGTCTACGTCATGCAAATAGGGACCTTTTGCCGATTCCATGAATACAGGTGTACCACCCACAGATTTAAATGCACGAACGGGTGAATTTACTCCACCAGGGATTAAGGTTTTGGCCTTTTCAAAATAGCTTGAACTTAATGTCCCCATTATTTCTTTTTCGTTTTCTTCTGAGTTGCTGATGCTTTTTGTTGTTCTTCCATCGTCTTCAATTGTGTTTGAAGGTATTGCGAGAAACGTGATTTTTTAGCTCCACCACCAGCTGCAATTTTAACCCGATTCGCATCTAATAATGCTTTGATCTTGTCCTCGTTCACGAAATAACGTATTGCTAATTGTTGACCTATTGTTACCAAGTTCGAAACGAAATAGTAAAAGCTTAACCCTGCAGAAAAGGAATTCATCACAAACATAAAAATGACGGGCGTGATATAGGCCATCATCTTCATATTGACTGGTTGGCCTGGTTGATCTGGTGTTATTTGGTTATTGTAATAACCGTAAGCAAGTTGCGATGCGGTCATCAATAAACAGAATAAACTCACGTGGTTACCATAGAATGGAATAGCGAATGGTAAGTTTAAAATTGAATCATATGTAGATAAGTCATTCGCCCACAAAAATGATTCTTGTCTCAAGTTGATCAAGTTCGGGAATAACATAAATACGGCCATTAATACAGGCATCGTAGCTAAAACGGGTACACAGCCACTCAGTGGATTTACGCCCACTTCACCATATAACTTCATGGTTTCTTGTTGAACTCGGGCAGGATCATCTCCAATTTTCTCTTTTATCGCAGCGATTTCCGGTGCCAGAATACGCGTTTTGGCCATGGAAACATAGGACTTGTATGTTAATGGCAATAGAGCTGTTTTAATGATTAATACTAATAGGATAATTAGTAAACCATAATTAGAAATTATACTTGCCAAGAAATCGAATAATGGCACAAAAATGTACTTCGTAATAGGCAACAAAAAGTCATAACTTAATTTAACGTTTTTGCCGAATGAAGGTGCCACGTTTTTAATGATCGAATAATCATTAGGGCCGAAGTAAAATTTGAAATTTGATTTTCCTTGAATTAGATCTTGCGTAGATGCAGTTACCTGTGCCTCCAAGGTTTTAATGTGCACTGAATCTGTTAAATTAGGCGTTGTCGTTAGCGTCGCTTTTTTAAACTCAAACCCTTGCGGAATTAAACCAGTCAAGAAATATTTCTTCTTGAATGAAATCCATTTTGTCGTTTTGTCTATCGTTTCTGTTTCACCGGCACTTGGGTTTTCAGACAAATTGTCGAATTCCTCATCTTCAGTTAATAAGTAATTAATGGTGGCTTTGCGCTCCTCATTTATATCTTTTTCATTTTGTACTAAATTTTCTTTCCAATGAATGCTATAATCGGTTCCGGTAATTAGACTAGAAGCATTTTTTGCATCAATTGAATAACCGAGTTCGAAACCATCTTCGCTTAAAACATAGGTTTGACTAATTGTTTTACCTGAAGTTAGTGTACTTGTGAAAACAACGTTTCCTTTGTTCGCTTGGACTTCATAGACTAAAGTAGCCAGTTTGATTTTTGAATTTCCTGTAGGAATTTCAATGTCAAATTGGTCCTTTTCCGCGTTAAACATTTGAATACCATCTTTTTTGCCTGCGTTATAATTCGCGTAGCTACGGTAATTCTTTAACTGAACCGAAACGATCTTACCACCATAATTGGAAAGTGTAACGATTAGGTTTTTGTTCTCCAA
>CANHKE010000275.1 GCA_947461155.1 Cytophagaceae bacterium
GTGTACATCATCGGCCGAATTAAACTATCTAAAAGTCCATCATAGTGAATTTTAGCAGCCGCAGGAATTGCGCGCGCTTTTGATAGCACTGGCTTATGGAGCGTATCGGCCAACAAACCAGCCGTCAATTCCGCGGAGGTTATAAAAGGGATTGCTTGTTGAGGATAGGCAGTCGTATCAGGCAAATCGAGGTGATTGGAGTTTCGCGCACGCAGCACATCTTTTTGCTTGGTCAAGCGAATATCCTGACTAAAAAATTTAGGAGAAATTTGCCAAACACCTGCCTTTTTTTGGACGCTGATTTGATTGTTATAAAGCGGCATCAACGAGATTTCGGCTGAATAATCATCATTATAATCATCCCATGCCCAGCCGTCACCCATCGCTTTTACTTGGCTGGCATCATCCGAGTAAACGAGCACCTTGGTACTCGTTTGAAGCTTTTTCAACAAGGCATCGCCTCGTAATTTGGGATGCATCAAACTTGGATCGCCGGTGCCCCAGAAAAATAGGGTATCGGATGTTTCTAGGTATTTAAATGCGGGAATGGAATCGGGTAGATTTCGTTTGGCGAGGAGCATGGTGGCCAACTTCATATTAGATGCTGGCATAAAAAATTGATCCGCGTTATGGGCAAATACCGTATTTCCTGTGGCAACTTCTTCAATGAATACCCCACTGAATTGTTTCGTAAGCGCGGTGGAACGAAAGGCTTTTTTGACACGAATTCCAGTGCATGAGCTTAAGAAGGCCAACAAAAATAAGAAGTACGTTAATTTAGTCATGCGTCGAAATAGATATTTAAAGGTACCAAAATTTCTGTATTTTCGCGTTTTCGCTCTAAGTAGATGCTAATCGGATTTGTTGTCTTTTATCTTCTTTTAAACTTGGTCGTGGGCTGGTGGGCCAGTCGGAAAGTCCATACCGCTAGCGATTTTGTCCTTGCTGGCCGTTCCTTACCGTATGCCTTGGCCACGATGGTTACTTTTGCGACTTGGTTCGGATCTGAAACACTGCTTGGGGCGCCGCGCGAATTTGTCCATGGTGGCGTCTTATCGATTATCGAAGAGCCTTTTGGCGCGGCTTTAGGTTTACTGATTGTGGGGATGATTTATGCCAAAAAACTTTATCCCCTCCCCGTCCTTACTTTTAGTGATTACTTCCGGATTCGATTCGGCGGATTGTCTGAAAAGCTTTCGGCTTTAGTGATGATACCCTCATATTTTGGTTGGATTTCTGCACAACTAGTTGCCTTGGGTTTAACGATGCATTTATTACTCCCGATTTCTACCGAATGGGGAATCGTGATCGGTGCGATTTTAGTGATGACCTACACGCTGATGGGTGGCATGTGGTCTATTTCGATCACCGACTTCCTTCATAATTTAATTTTGATCGCTGGCCTTTTATTCCTGGCTTATTTGATGTGGGATAAGGTTCCGAATTGGTCCGTGTTTTTAGCGGAACAACCGAAAGACTTTTTCCGATTCAGCCCCAAAGAAAATACCAGTACTTCATGGCTGACCTACCTGGCGGCATGGATTACTATTGGGTTTGGGAGTATTCCGCAACAGGATATCTTCCAGCGGGTGATGTCGGCAGCCTCCGGCAAAATCGCTGCCAAAGCCAGCATCACAGCCGGCATCATGTACATTTCAATCGCTTTGTTACCCCTCCTCATTGCCTTAGTGGGTGTTCGCTTATACCCAAGTTTGATGCAAGATGACATGCTATTAATTCCTCATTTAGTGATGCAATTCACGCCCTATGCGATGCAAATCTTGTTTTTAGGGGCTTTATTATCTGCCTTATTAAGTACGACCAGTGGCGCTATTTTAGCACCAGCTAGTGTTTTAGGGGAAAACCTTTGGAAGCCGTTATTGAAAAATCCTTCTGACAAATCCGTTTTATTGGTCATTCGAATTTCGGTCATTTTCGTCACAGGTGCGTGTATTTTGATGGCGATTAGCCGACAAAACATCTTCGAACTCGTGGGGGAAGCTTCTGCATTTAGTCTGGTTTCATTATTTATCCCATTGAATGCAGGACTTTGGTGGAAACGGGCAAGTGCCATGGGAAGTCACTTGAGCATGTTAGCCGGTTTATTCGTCTGGGCCTATTTCCATTTTATAGCACCTACGGAAATTCCAGCGATTTGGTATGGCTTATTGGCCAGCGGTTTGGGATTACTAGTGGGAACGTTTGTTTGGCCTAATCGATCCAAGGTTGATCTATCGTCCCCACATAGCGACCCTGCGCTTGTGTAAAGATTAAATCTTGCAGCGCTAGGCCGACGTTCGGGTACATGTGTACTTCGCTCAGCTGAGAAACGGGTAACCAGAGCACCTCTAACGCTGTCGTTTCATTCGGCTGAAGCACTGGAATTCCGCCAAGAATCTCACCTGAAAATAAAATATGAAGCGAAGTGTCCCGATTTTCTGAAGCTGCAATTTCGCCCATCAGCATCAAAGGGCCTACTTCCACATCGATACCTAATTCCTCCGAACATTCGCGCGCAACTGTTTCTGGGAAGGATTCCCCAGGATCGGTATTGCCACCCGGCAAATTATAAATGTATTGCGTACCGTATTGGTACTTCATGACTAAAACGTGATTGTTTTCGAGGATAACTAAGGCGGGTCTACAGCGCATAAATACTTTAATACTGATCTAAATATACATTAATTTTTTAATTGTCTACCTTTGTCTATCCTAAATCACATTGGTATGTTGGTACACGATATTTGTTCTTCTATGGAAGCATGGGCGCCACTCGACTGGCAAGAGTCCTATGACAATTCGGGCTTAATCACTGGAAACCGGTCGCAAAAAGTCACGGGTGTGTTAGTCAGTTTTGATTGTACGGAAGCTGTGGTCGAAGAGGCGATAGCCCAAGGCTGCAACATGATTGTCGCGCATCATCCTATCTTATTCAAGGGAATCAAACAACTAACGGGGCGGGACTATGTGGAGCGTACGCTCATTCGCGCCATCAAAAACGATATCGCGATTTATGCGTCGCATACGAATTTAGATCATGCTCCTAAAGGTGTCAGTTATCAATTGGCACAAAAATTAGGGCTACAAGCAGGACGTGTTTTGCGTCCCATGCAAGATGCCTTACGCCAACTGACCTATTACGTACCCGTAGAATCCGCTGAACAAGTCCGTGAAGCGCTTCATGCGGCGGGTGCGGGAAATATCGGCGAATATTCGGCATGTAGTTTTTCTAGCAAGGGGACCGGTCGGTTTACGCCTTCGTCCATCGCGAATCCGACCATCGGTCACGCTGGCCAGGCA
>CANHKE010000276.1 GCA_947461155.1 Cytophagaceae bacterium
AAACAGGCAGTAGGCATGTTGAAATACCGACCATATTCCTGTACGGAAATATCTGCCGATACTTTCGATGCGCCGAAAAGCGAGTGCTTCGACTGATCGATGCTGAACGATTCCGCGATCCCGTGTGCATAGGTGGCATCATCGTAATCGTAGCGCGTTTCCAACTCCTTCATTTTGATGTTGTTGGGCGCATCGCCGTAAACTTTGTTGGTCGATAAATGCACGAATGGAACGCTGGTACTGTACCGGCGAAGCGACTCGAGTAAGTTAAATGTCCCTACCGCGTTCGTGTCAAAATCTTCGAATGGAATGGATGCCGCCCGGTCGTGACTTGGCTGTGCAGCTGTGTGCACGATGGCATCGGGTTGAATCTGTGGAATGATGTCTAAAATCGCCTGGCGATCGCGAATGTCGATGTGGGTGTACAATTTATACGCACTCCCGTATTTCGCTAAACGGTCTTTATTGGACGAATTATCGCCTTGTAAACCAAAAAAAATGGCCCGCTGGTTATTGTCAATTCCATGAACCTCCCAGCCTTTTTCCAAGAAATATTCCGCTACTTCGGACCCAATCAGGCCCATCGAACCTGTGACAATTAGTTTTTTAGACATGCTTCTGACAACTGATAAGCGACAAAGATAGGGATTTTCGTTTTTAATTTTTGCTTAAATTCCTAAATCCAATAAGCGTAATTGCAATTTTCGCTGCCCCATAAACTCGTTAATATCCAAATGGTAAACGATTTGAATCGCTTGACCCTGTTCGTAGGCTGCGACTAAACCTTCGTAGAAATCTTTGCGCATGCCAAAACCCACCGCTTCATAATCGCCCACATAGAGTTTCAGGTGCTCTTCTTTCATGATGACTGGCGGCCGACTAAGCGTTGCGCGACTCACAAAATTGGGCAACATATTACCAGGTCCATAGGGGGAAAGTCGGACTAATAAATTATCGTAAAACGAGAGACTTAGGTCTGCCAAAGGTAAGGTTAAATCCACCGGTAATTCCGCCTTGATTTCGCCTGCAGGCGTTCCTGCTTGTACGAGCGACTCGAATCGCGCGATAAAGGCTTCCAAGTTTTCGGGCAATAAATGCAGACCCGCGGCATGGGTATGCCCCCCAAATTGCGTCAATAAATCCACGCATTGCTCGAGTGCCGCATGGATGTCGAAGCCTTTTACGGATCGAGCGGAACCCACGACCTGGCCGTGGGATTCGGTTAGGATGATGGTGGGTCGAAAGTACTGATCTTGAATTTTACTGGCGACGATGCCGACCACACCTTTGTGCCAGGAGGGGTGAAAGAGGACCGTGCTTTTCGCGGATTGCAGAAATGGGTTGTCGATGAACATACTCAAGGCATGTTGGGTGATGTCTTTTTCCACTGCGCGCCGCTCGATGTTTTGTTGGATCACCGCTTCCGCCATCTGCGCGGCTTCGGTGGCGTCGATCGACAAAAGTAATTTCACGGCCCCGTGTGCGTGGTCCATGCGACCGGCGGCATTGATGATGGGGGAGATGGAAAAAACGATGTCGGAGATCTGAATGGGCGCTTTTTTGTTCGCTTTTTGAAGCAGATACCCTAAGCCGGGGCTTGGGTTTTGGCCGAGTAGTTGCAGGCCAAAATAGGCCAAAATCCGATTCTCTCCGGTGATCGGAACCATGTCGGCCGCAATCGAAGCCGCCAATAAATCCAAGCGCGCAAATAAGGGATCGAGTTCTAGGTCATTCGCTTGAATGAATGCTTGCAGGAGTTTAAAGCCGACGCCGCAGCCGGTGAGTTCTTTGAATGGGTACTGACAATCCTTGCGTTTGGGGTCGAGGACCGCGTAGGCTTCGGGTAGCGTTTCTTCGGGTAGGTGGTGGTCGCAGACGATGAAATCGATTCCGTGTTCGTTGCACCAGCGGACCCGTTCGTGGGCTTTGATGCCGCAGTCAAGGGATATAATCAGGCTATAATTGTTGTCGGCCGCGTACTGCACCCCCGCTTGCGACACCCCATATCCCTCTGCGTAGCGATCGGGGATGTAGTAATCCGCCTCCGCACCGAGTTCTTCTGTCAAATATCCGTAGACTAAGGCTACGGAAGTGGTTCCATCCACATCGTAATCGCCGTAGATGAGTATTTTTTCGCCATCTTCCAGTGCCTGACTGAGTCGTTCGACGGCCTTGTCCATGTCTTGCATGGAGAAGGGGTCGTGGAGCTGTTCGAGGCTGGGAACCATGAAATCTTTGGCTTGTGCGAGGCTTTTGATGCCGCGGGAGACGAGCAATTTCAGGAAATGCCGATTTTTCGTCACGGGCATTTCGAGGGCTAATTGGTCGACTTCTTGGGCATCCGGTTCCGGGACAAATTTCCAGATTTTTTTGGCTTGGAGCATGTTATTGTGGCGGGCCAAATTCGTTGGCAACGATCTTGTTTAAATGAAGGGCTAATTTAGGAAGGATTTTTAAATCCCATGGTTAAAACCTGGGGTTAAATCTTCTTAATTTAATTGGAGGAGAAGTGGTCACTTTGAATATTTAGCATGACTTTTTTTAATTCGGGCAAAGATTTGACACTTGTGTTCCAAATAACATTCATTTTGACTGCATGATATTCGTGCAAAACAAAATTTCTAAACGATTTTACTTGATGCCATGGATAGAAGTAACCCGCTAATAGGTTTCGATTAATGCAATTTGTTGCCTCGCCAATGATTGAATATTTGTAAATGCAAGCATTTACGGTCGTGTGGTCATTAATGAAACTTAGTTCTGAATGATTTTTGATGGCATGTTCTATATATTCAATGGCTTCTAATATATGTTTTATTCTTTCTGCGTCTCCGGCAAATTTCGTTTTCATAAATCAAAATTTTATCGTGGTTAATTCGTTTTTCAATTTCAGGCAATGGAGCACCAAACATGATCAAATCAACTTTTTTACGTGTGATTTTTTGCAATTGAAATTGTAGTTCTGCCAGATCAAATAGGGTGATTGACCAGGCTGGCGTAGGCTCGATCATCAAATCGATGTCGCTTAACGCATGTTGGTCTCCACGAGCAAATGATCCAAAAATCCATGCGCGCTCAATGCGCGGTTGCGTTTCTAAAAATTCAGAAATTTTAAGAGTCTTTTTCGAAAATTCCGAAAGGCCATTGGAAGGGTTAAAAGGAATGAGTTTCATGTGCATCAGGTAGAATACCCAAAAGTAAGTGCACTCAAACTACTAATCAAGTCAAATTTTGACTAACACAAACATTATCAGCTAGTTGCAGCTAAATATAAATCCCCATTTTAAAGCCTAGGGACTA
>CANHKE010000277.1 GCA_947461155.1 Cytophagaceae bacterium
CCCTTGCCGGGAACCCCGCGTAATTCGGTATCAAATGAATTTTCAAGTCCTACTTTCACCTTGTCCTTCACGTACCCCACGGTCCGATAGGCCATTTGACCAAAAGGCGCATAGCGCACATTGACCTTATCAAATACGATCCCTGTCTTCACGGGTGATTTTTTATTTTCACGGAATAGTGGAAAGTTCATCACCACTTTTCGCTCTTGGTAGTCGAGCAGCCGGTTGTTCAGTAACAGATACGTCCGCTTATTCTTCTTCGCGGAAACGATTTTATCGTAATATTCATCCGCCGTACGATCCTTGAAAAAATTAGCCAAATGCTCCGCCAATTCACGGACATGCGCCGCAAATAATTTCTCTGCTTTCGTGGACTTATTGTACACCGAAGGGTCCATGCCTAAGCGGTATTTAGGCAAAGAGGTGGCTAACAAACTGCCATCGTCCGAGTAAATATTGCCGCGCGTTGCCTCCACCATCCGCTCCTTGATGTAAATGGATGATGCTTCTTCGCGCAATTCAGGCCCTTGAATGAAAACAACTTTATATAAGTTTAAGACCAACAGAATGAAGGCCAATAGCATAAAAATAAAGAAGATCCGAAAACGGAACGTGATGTTTTGCCGGATGTTTTGTCGCTTCGGTGCGGCCATATTACTTATTCTTTAACGGGATCTGCTACTACTTTAATCGGTGGGGTGAGGCTAACCTCAAGCCCATAGCGTTTCATGGCGATGGCGAGGTAACTCTGTTTGCCAACTTTCATGTAGTCGGCTTTTTGCGTCGTATAATCCGCCCGAATTTCTTCCAATTGCTGTTTGGTTTCTACGATTTGATGCATACGCCCTTCGGCAAGCATGGTGTAGTAGATGTAAATTAAGATCAAACCCGCGATAAACGTAATGTGTTTCACGAGCTCCATGGGCATTTGTCCGCCCGTTAATGAATCAATGTTAAAAAGCATTTCCATCGGACTCTCCTTCGGGGGAGTCGCCGATTTTTCTTTTGCTTCTGTATCAATAGAACTAGCCATATTAGATTTTACTTGCAATTCTCAATTTGGCACTGCGCGAACGCGGATTTGCCTTCAATTCTGCTGGGCTGGCCGTAATCGGTTTGCGACTTTCGGACGCTAGCGGCTTATGCACCACCCCAAACATATCTTTATCTTCTTTGCCAAAACAGTCGCCTGTCTTGATAAAATTTTTCACCAATCGATCTTCCAAGGAATGAAAAGACATGACACTCAATCGACCAGCCGGCGATAGCACACCCGGCGCCTGTGCCAAAAACTCCTCAATCACCTGTAATTCCTGATTCACTTCGATTCGTACCGCCTGAAATGCCTGTGCGAAATACTTAAATTCCTTCCCTCTTGGAGCTAATTTAGTAAGAATTTCTTTGAATTCCGAAGTCGTTTCGAGCGACTTTTGCGTCCGCGCTTGAATCACCGCTTGGGCCAAGGTACGTGCATTTTTAATCTCGCCATACATCCCAAAAATACGCTGCAATTGCTCGGCTGAATATCCATTCAACACCTCTTTTGCATCCATCGCCGCAGAAGGACCCATCCGCATATCAAGCGGCCCATCAAATCGAGTCGAAAAACCACGCGCGGCAGCGTCCAACTGATAAGAAGACACACCAAAATCGGCGAGTATCCCATCCACCTGCTTCACACCGTGCAGCCGTAAATATTTTTCCAAATACCGGAAGTTGGCCGTAATCAACGTCAAGCGCTCATCTTCAATTTGTTCCGCCTGATTCCAGGCATCAGGATCTTGATCAAAGGCTAATAGCCGACCGTTTGGCCCTAGTTTGGATAAGATTTCTTTGGAATGCCCACCGCCTCCGAAGGTTACATCGACATAAATGCCATCGGGACGAATCGCGAGTCCATCGATGCATTCATGCAACATGACTGAAGTATGGTAGGTTTGATCTGACATAAACTCAAAATTACAAATTATCTCGCGGCCTTCCACGCATTTTCTACACATCCCCTTATTTTTTTGTCCACAAGAATTAACCCTATATTTGTTGCTTAAATCTTGAACAATGCGCCTACTCCTATTACTACTTTTCCCATTATTCGCATTCGCCCAAAAACCAGCCTTCGGACCATGGAGGGGTGAATTAAGTCACCTCGGCGGCCCATTGCCATTTAATTTTATTATTCAAAAAGGGAATAAATCAGGCCAGCTGACCATTAACCTGCAAAACGGTTCCGAAAAATTCAATCTCGGAGACTCCTATTTTCGTGGTGATTCACTCATTATCCCGTTTGACTTATATGATTCGGAATTGAGTTGTGCGATGAATGGGCAAACCAAGATGTCTGGATTTTGGACGAAGAAACGGAACGGGAAAGCCATTTTCCGCATTCCATTTTCGGCAACGGCTGGTTCTACACAGCGGTTCCTAACGTCAAAGCAATCCAAAATAAATGTCACGGGAAAATACAGTGCTGATTTTTGGGCCGACGAAACCAATCACAGTCCTGGCGTATTGATTCTAAACCAAAAAGGAAATCAAGTGACAGGAAGTGTTTTGAAGCCCACAGGTGATTACCGCTTTTTACAAGGAAATGTCATTGCTGATAGTCTTTTCTTGAGCTACTTTGACGGCAGTGGTGTTTATTTATTTAAAACCAAAGTGACCGGAAATCAAATCGAAGGTAAATTCTTTTCTGGCCTGGCCGGCAAACGAAATATGTTAGCCACCAAAGACGCGAAAGCCAGTCTACCCGACCTGAAAAAACTAACCTACTTGAAACCTGGTTTTGACCGAGTAAGTTTCACACTTCCCACACCCGACGGACGAAGCATCAGTTTAAGCGATGCCCGATACCAAAACAAGGTGGTGATCATTGAATTGATGGGGTCGTGGTGCCCCAACTGCCTAGATGAATCCCGATTCTTAGCTCCATTTTACCGCAAATACCAAAGCAAAGGCGTTGAGGTAATCGGAATGGCCTTTGAATATTCCCCCGATATCGCGGTGTCAGGACCTAAAATTGCCAACTTCAAAAAGAAGATCGGCATTGATTACGAAATGGTTTTTGCCGGAACGCCGAGTGATGAAACAATCGCCCAAGTACTTCCGATGTTGCATAAAATTAATGGCTACCCGACTACCTTCATCATCGACAAAAAAGGTATTGTCCGCGAAATTCATACCGGATTTTCTGGACCAGGAACAGGCGTTTACTACACCGATTGGACCCAAGAATTCGAAAAGACGATTCAAACCCTGCTGAATGAAAAATAAATTACTCGTGTGTCTTTGTTTATTGGCCAG
>CANHKE010000278.1 GCA_947461155.1 Cytophagaceae bacterium
AACATCCGCACCCATCGATTTCGCTTCAATGATTTGGTAGGTATCCACCATAAAATCCTTGCGCAAAATAGGGGTATTGGGATTCGTCCGGCGAGCCAGATCGAAGTCGGCATTCGTCCCTCCAAAATACGGCGTATCCGTTAGCACCGATAAACAAGCCGCGCCCGCAGCGACATAGCCGCGCGTGACTTCGTCTACGCCCATAGAATCATTAATGATGCCTTTGGAAGGAGATTTACGTTTAAATTCAGCAATGATTCCCGTAGATGCAGGCTGTAGGAGTGACATGGCCAACGAGTGGCAGGCCCTTGCGAAATAGCCTTGCTTTTCTAGCGCGGATACGGAAACCTGAGCTTTCGCAGCGGCAACTTCCTCCCGTTTGGTGGCAATGATTTGGTCTAAAATACTCATAGTTATAGTTGACGCAACTTAATCCATAATAAACTTCTTGAACACTTGAAAAGCCTTTCCACTTTCCAGTGATTCTTTGGCCATCGAAAATCCTTCCACTAACGAAGGGGCTTTCTCCGCTACCCAAAGTGCCGCACCTGCATTCGCTAAAACCGCATGTGTCTGAGCTGGAGTTCCTTCCCGTTGCAGAATCTTGTACAACATATTCGCTGACTCTTCTACATTGGCGCCCCCATACAATTCGGACTGCTGCACATAATCACATCCTAAATCCGTGGGTGTATACACCTTACGGCCCGCATGGGTTTCTAAACGGAAATTAGAGGTCAACGAAATCTCATCATATCCATCTTCCGCATAGACAATGCCGTATTTTTTGGCGCTATCTTTAAAGAAACCGGCATATAAATCAAATGCTTCGGGAGAATAAACACCCGTCAATTGCTTCGTTACTTTGGCCGGATTCAATAAAGGTCCTAATAAATTAAAGAAGGTCTTCATCCCCAATTCTTTACGGATTGGACCTACATAACGCATCGCGGGATGAAACAACGGGGCATGTAAAAAACACATCCCGGACGTTTCCATTTTGCGCTTTAAGATCTTGTGATCGTTATTAAATTTCAACCCTAGGAATTCCAAAACGGTAGAAGATCCAACCGAAGAAGAAACCCCGTGATTCCCGTGCTTGGCAATTTTTTGCCCCGCACCTACGATGATAAACGAGGAAGTGGTACTGATGTTAAACGTATCCTTTCCATCACCACCTGTACCACACACATCCATCGCGTCAAACTCCGATAAATCAATGGTTACCGCAAGTTCAAGCATCGCTGACACGAATCCCTTCAATTCCTCTACCTGAATCGGATGGTACCAATACGAGGATAAAAATGCGGCAATTTGGCTTGGGTTAATTCCCCCATTTCCAATTTGCAACATCACTTCATGTGCCTCTTGTTCTGACAACGCCTCCCCACTCACTCTTCTTTCTAGAACCTTTTTCATAATTATTTCATCCAATTTTTAATCATTTGTAATCCGTGCTGTGTCAAATACGCTTCCGGGTGAAATTGCACCCCACGCACATCGTATTGTTGGTGCGCCTCCGCCAAAACATATCCTTGATCATCCTGCGCCGTAATCTTCAAATCGCTCGGCATGGAACCGGGAATAACCGTCCAGGAATGGTAGCGACAAACCTCAAAACGCGATGGAATATCCAAAAACAGGCGTTCTGCGGGGTCGAGTACCTGACATTCGGTCGTCACACCATGTAAGACCTCCCCCATGTTTTGCAATTCCGATCCAAATGCTTCCGCGATTGCTTGGTGACCTAAGCAAACGCCCAATATCTTTTTGGTCGACTTATATTCCTTTAACAAATCCATCATAATTCCCGCTTCGGATGGAATTCCTGGACCGGGCGACAACAGGATTTGGTCGTATTTACCGACCTCCTCGAGTGAAATTTTATCATTGCGAAACACATCTACGTTCGCGCCCAATTCCTTTAAAAGGTATACCAAATTATACACAAAGGAATCATAATTATCAAGTACCAAAACGTTCTTCATATCTGCTTAGGCTAAGGTTGAGGCAACTTCCAATGCGCGACGCAAAGCTGCTAATTTATTATGTATCTCCTGCATTTCACTGGCAACGACCGATTTGGCAACGACCCCCATACCGGCTTGAAAATACAGTGTATTTCCTTTACTTAAGAATGTACGAATAGCAATCGCGTGATTAAAGTTGCCCTTAAAATCCATGAACCCAATCGCCCCACCGTAAATGGCCCGGTTGGTAGGCTCCAACCGATTGATAATCGTCATGGCATTGTGTTTCGGCGCGCCACTCAACGTTCCGGCGGGGAACGTATCCGCTACTAATTGCAACGGATTTACGCCTTTTTGCAAACGACCTGTCACCTTGGAAACCAAGTGAATGACATGCGAGAAAAACTGTACTTCCTTGAAGGTTTCCACTTTGACTTGATCCGCACTCCGACTTAAGTCATTGCGTGCCAAATCGACCAGCATCACATGTTCAGCTGTTTCCTTGGGATCTGCCAAAAGTTCTTGGGCCAATTCTGCATCACGGGCATCATCCCCGGAACGTCTAAATGTTCCTGCAATCGGGTGAATTTCCGCTACATCGCCATCGATTTTAATTTGTTTTTCGGGCGAGGCACCTAAAATGCGGTATTGTTCGTAATCGAAATAGAATAAATACGGCGACGGATTTACAGAACGCAAGGCCCGATAAACCTGAAAATCATCCCCCTTAAACCCTTGTGCAAAACGGCGCGATGGGACAATTTGGAATACATCTCCGCGCAAACAATGTTTGATACATGTTTCCACAATTTCTTTTACTTGCGGATCCGTCAAATTACTTGATTCCTCACCGACTAATTCGAAGCGTTCCGAATCGTAATGAGGCATGTTCAATAAATAAGTTATCGTATCGAAAGTGGGCTCAGACCCATCGTAACTATGCGCATAAAGCGACATTTGATTGTTGAAGTGATTCACCGCAACCACGTAGCGATACACAAAATAGCGGATGGATGGGATTTCGGTTTCGGGATTTTTGGCCTGAATATCGATGTCTTCAAAATACGTAACCGCATCGTAGGAGATATGGCCAAATAGTCCATTGGCCATCGGGGAATCTCCTTTTACTTGCTGGAAGTCAAAACGATCCGCAAATTGCTTCAGCGATTGAATGGCATCGCGGCGATCGGATAATGTAAATTCTTCCACGCTCCCGTCGGGGAAACTTTGTTTGACTTTTGAATCTGTCAATTCAAACGATGCCACCGGATCGAAAGCAATATGCGAGAACCCGTGTTCCCGGCCATGGTAGTCGGCCGATT
>CANHKE010000279.1 GCA_947461155.1 Cytophagaceae bacterium
CTATTTATGATGTTTTTAAAGTGACTAGACATGACGGATTTATCTCGCTCGAAATTGTTGCAATTTGATTGAGACTCAACCAAAAATTTTCTCCTTCGTACGCAACTTTAATTTGTGTGCTTCCATCTGATTTTCCATGTTCCTTTTTATAAGCAAAACGAATGCAGGTTATCGCCAAGTCTTTTGGCGTTTATATGATCAATGAATAGATGTTTTGTCAACTTGAATTTCTAGCATTCCGGTCAGGTTTTTAACTCATTTTATTTATCTTTAAAATCTTACCTTGATCAACCCTATGAAAAAAGCAACTTTACTCTTCCTATTCGTATCCCACATCCTTTTTGGCCAAGTGCCCAGCCCCAAATCTCATTTTGGGTTTGCCATCGGAGACAATTATCACCTAGCTACATTTACGCAAACCGAAGCCTACTTGCAAAAAGTTGCCAAAGCTTCCCCCCGCGTAAAATTGCAATCCATTGGTAAAACGGAAGAGGGGCGCAACCAATACATGGTCATCGTTTCTGATCCAAAAAACATCAAGAATCTAGCTAAATACAAAGCCATCTCACAACGACTCGCTCGAGCAGAAGGTCTGAGTGAATCCGAAGCGAAAGCCTTAGCCAAAGAAGGAAAAGCCGTGGTTTGGATTGACGGCGGATTGCATGCGACTGAGACTGTGGGAATTCACCAGTGGATTGAATCCATTTATCAATTTACGACACGCACCGACGACGAAACAAAGCGCATTCTGGAAAACACCATCATCCTTTTCGTACACGCAAATCCGGATGGACAGGAGTTGGTCTCCAACTGGTACATGCGGAATACAGATACGCTAAAACGTTCTACGGAGCATTTGCCACGGCTCTATGAAAAATACATTGGCCACGACAATAACCGGGATTTTTACATGATGAATATGAGCGAGTCGGCGAATATGGCGCGCCAACAATACATCGAGTGGATGCCTCAGATTCTGTATAATCACCATCAAACAGGTCCGGAAGGTACCGTGGTCGCTGGGCCTCCGTACCGAGATCCATTTAATTATGTATATGATCCGTTGTTGGTAACTGGAATCGATGCCCTAGGTGCCGCCATGAGTTCGCGTTTGAATGCCGAAGACAAACCAGGTTACACGATGAAATCAGGATCTGTTTATTCGACCTGGTGGAATGGCGGATTGCGTACAACGGCTTATTACCACAACATCATTGGTCTATTGACTGAGATTATTGGTGACCCGACACCCAAGACAATTCCTTTAGTTCCGAATCGCTTGATCCCAAATTCGGCTACACCTTTCCCGATCACACCCCGTAAATGGTTTTTCAAAAATTCCATCGACTACTCACTTTCGTTGAATTATGCGGTGTTGAATTATGCCACGCGGTACCGCGAAGAGGTGCTGATGAATATTTACAAAATGGGTCGCAAGTCAATCGAGCTCGGATCAAAGGATTATTGGACCCTTTCTCCGAACAAAGTGGAGAAATTGACCAGCATTGCCGGAACCAATCTCAAGACGAAAAGCGATAGTTTATTTACCGTCGTGTATAAAAATCCGGAAACACGCGACGCGCGTGCGTACATCGTTTCGGCGGATCAATCCACGACGCATTTGGCCTTCATTAATATTCTGATTAAAAGCGGTATCCGTGTGGAGAAAGCGACGAAGGCTTTTGAAGTGAATGGTAAGAAATATCCCAAAGGATCATATGTCGTTATGACCAATCAGGCATTTCGTCCACACGTCATCGATATGTTTGAACCGCAAGATCATCCAAATGATTTCCAATATCCGGGTGGTCCTCCCGTTCGTCCTTACGATTCGGCTGGTTGGACACCTGCATTCACCATGGGCATTCAATTCGATCGGATTTTAACCGACCTGCAAGCGCCTTTGGAAACTGTTCCATATGGCCAATTGCAAGTAGCTAGTCCGGCATTTGAGGTGGCTAATTATTATACGTTCCCTACTTCGGATAATGCATCATTTACGCTTTTGAATGACTTATTGAAAGCAGGTATTGAAGTGACCAAAACGAAAGATGCTTTTCGGGTACAACATAGTGCGTCTGTTTCGGCGATACTGGCTAAGTCAACGGTGAAAATCACGCCTTTGGCGAATCTCCCGAAACAAGATTCGAAAAAAGTAGGCGCGAAGCGGATTGGTCTTTGGGATGTATATGGAGGGTCCATGCCTTCGGGTTGGTTGCGCTGGATTTTGGAACAACATCACTTTGATTTCAAATTAGTCTTTGCCAAAGAAATCGACAACGGAAATCTACGTTCCAAATTTGATGCACTCATCTTTGTTACGCGTGCCATTCCGGGTTTAAAACCTGAGGCGGCCAATGAATATACGAGCAAAGAACCTGTGGAGGCTGATATTCCGGAAGCCTATCGGGAGACGATGGGGAAATTAACGGCAGCTAAATCCATTCCGGCTTTGCGCGCTTTCTTAGAAGCGGGTGGCGATATTATCACGATAGGTTCTAGCTCAAATTTGGCGTATCATTTGAATTTACCGGTGAAAAATGCGTTGGTGGAAGTGGTTGCTGGGAAAGAACGCGATTTACCCGGGGAGAAATTTTACATTCCAGGAAGTGTGATGCAGGTTGCGGTGGATAATGGGGTGGAGGCCAACTGGGGTATGACGCCCAAAGCAGATGTTTATTTCAGTGCGAGCCCTGTTTTCAAATTATCAGCGGAGGCTGTCGCGCATGGCAGTTTAATTCCATTGGCTTGGTACGCATCGGATAAAACCTTACGAAGTGGTTGGGCATTTGGACAAACTTATTTACAAGATGGCATTGCGGCTTTTCAAGCGAAGGTTGGCCAGGGGAATTTATTCGTATATGGCCCAGAGGTGACTTTTAGAGCGCAGACGCATCATACGTTTAAGATGGTTTTCAATCAGTTGTTTGACCATAAATAGGCAATGCAAAAGCGATTCTGGGTACTTTTTGTTTTAGCGGTATTTTCAATTATTACCTATTTGGATCGAACTTCGATCTCGATTACGGGCACTCAAATCACGCAGGATCTCCATTTAAGCGAAAAGGAATTCGGCTGGATCATGGGTTCCTTCGCCTTTGCGTATGGGATATTTGAGATTCCCGTGGGTCTTTGGGGGGATTTCAAGGGACCTAAATCGGTGCTGTTTCGAATCGTCCTTTCCTGGTCGCTATTTACCATATTGACCGGATTTTCCTATTCATTCACGATGTTGTTTATCATCCGATTTTTATTCGGGATCGGGGAAGCTGGCGCCTATCCAAACGC
>CANHKE010000280.1 GCA_947461155.1 Cytophagaceae bacterium
CAAATTGGCGTGTTGAAATCGAACGCAGAACTCTTATCGGCTCGCGGTGGCTTCGACCCCATCTTGCGGCATTACAGCAGTCAAAAAACCTTGGACGGGAAAAACTACTATGAATACCATGCGCCGGAATTAAACATCCCAACCTGGTATGGGATTGAGCTAAGTGCTGGTAGCGAAAACCTGAATGGCGGTCGGCTTGACCCAAGTCAAACCTCAGGCCAAACGGCGTATATGGGAATCAGCATCCCACTGGCAAAAAACCTGGTCATCGACAAGCGAAGAGCGGCCTTGCAACAAGCGAAAATTGGGACGCAAATGGCGGCGCAAGAACAGCGATTGGCTTTAAATGACCTGATGAATCAGGCGATGAATGCCTATTGGAATTGGGCTAAAAGCCATCGTGTTTTAGCGATAGTTGAGACGAATGTAGGCATTGCCAAAAAGCGCGTCGAATTCGTGAAGCGCAGCGTGGAGCTCGGCGAACGGCCCGCCGTGGATACGTTGGAAGCATTTACGCAACAACAGTACTTTGAAAATTTGTATCAAGCCAAATGGGTAAGCTATGAAAATGCCCGACTCGAACTTTCTGTTTACCTCTGGAAAGAAGGAAATGTGCCGATGGATTTACCGGCAGACGTGACACCGGATGGGTCACTGACAGACAAAAGTTTGTTTGCAAATTTTGACCTGAACCTCCCTTCTTTATTGACGAAGGCGCAGGAGAATCATCCGGCATTGAACGCGTACACGAACAAATTGGAAATGCTGCAAATTGAAAAACAATTGAAATTTCAAAGTCTCTTGCCGAAGCTGGACATCCAATACAACCAGCTTTCCAAAAATGGATTTGCGCTTCATGGAACGGGTTTGTTGGACAATAATTTCCAATATGGCATCAAATTTGAGATGCCGCTCCGACTTTCCCAGGGACGTGGTGACTTCCAAAAAGCAAAGTTGAAATTGGAGGAAGAAACCCTAAATCGATCGCAAAAAGGTCAGCAGATTCAAGTGAAGGTGAGTTCCTATTTCAATCAATTCCTCAGCTTGCAAAAGCAGGTACAGACACAAGAACAAGCAGTGGTGAACTATCAAGCGCTGGTGAAAGCAGAGGAAATGCGGTTCCAACAAGGCGAATCGTCCTTATTCTTGATTAACAGTCGGGAAACCAAAGCCATGGAAGCCGCGGAAAAACTCGTGGAATTACAAGCTTATCTATTTCAGTCGATCTATGCCCTACAGGCAAGTGCGGGGGTGCTGATGTAAACTCAATGTTCTGATTTAAAACCCTTCACCACCAAGTAAATCCCCAGCGAAAACTCCCATAAGGCAATGGGGATGGCTGTCAGCGCGATTTCTGGAGCGCGTTGATCATATAAGCCAAAAAGTACCGCGACATCCCCGGCCACCAATGTAAAGGCTCCGATGATTCCGATGATAGGGAGAAGACGAGGAACTAAACGTGTTTGGTATAAAAGGGTTCCCAGCAACAGGCCATTCACAGCTGGAATGAAACTTTGACTAATCAAAAACAAGCGATCATAAAGCATCACGAATCCGCGGGACATTACTTGCGCTTCTGCACCCAGGCTTCGCAAATTCAAGACAGTTAACAAGCAGGCAACTCCGGCAAAAATCAGGGTCGCTTCTAAAATTCGAGCGGCCACAAAACCGAGCGCCAACGTTTCATTTTGCTTTTTCAGTACCGGATAAAAAACCAAAGCCGTCCCGATGCAGGCTAAAGCCATGACCAATTCCAAAATACCACCCAACACCACATCGCTTGATGGCGCGGAACTTAATATAAAATTCGGTTGGTGGATTTCGTGGTAGAGCGACAAAGTCGGGATCGAAATAAACGTGAGCAGGTAAAGAATACCTGCAGTCAAAGAGGTTTTGCGTGATGCTGTCATAGGCCGCAAGTACGACAATTATTCTTTTCTACAACGTGTTTATTATATAAGTGGCACACACTATCTTTAAAAGATGAAGTCTTTTAAGATCCGACAAGTGACCATGCTTGACCTCGCCGCATTACAGGCGATTGGCCGTAAAACCTTTTCGGAAACCTTTGCAGGAAGTAATTCAGCGGAAAATATGGCTGCTTATTTGGCAGAAGGTTTTTCGGAAAAGAAGCTTACCGAAGAACTCAAAAGCGAGGGGGCTCAATTCTTTTTCGCGCTGCATGAATCCGACATCATAGGCTATCTGAAAATCAATTTCGGAAATGCACAAACAGAGCCTCAAGATCCGAATGCACTGGAAATTGAGCGCATTTATGTACTTCAAAAATACCACGGAAAACAGGTAGGTGCATTGCTTTACGAGCACGCTTTAGCCATCGCAAAAGCACGCAAGGCTCCGTATATCTGGCTTGGGGTTTGGGAGAAAAACCCGCGGGCCATCCGTTTTTACCAAAAACAGGGTTTTGAAGAATTTGATCAGCACATCTTTCAACTTGGGGATGAGGCACAAACGGATATTATGATGAAACTTAACTTACCTGATTAGCAAAAGGCTTCAATAAAAGCGTTTACCTGTGCGCAGCCCTACCCACTCATCATTTTTTACTTCCGCATGCAACGATAAGGTGAGAAATTGCATGTACAAATTTCAACTTCCTTTTGCTTACATGCGCATTCTGTTTTTACTCCTAATTGCTAGTATTTCCGCCTTCGGTCAAAATTCCCTCCACCTACGCTTGCAAGATACACAGCAAGAAGCCTTGCCTTTTGCGACGGTCCTTTTGCGAAAAACAACGGATTCTAGCCTCGTAAAGGGGATGAATACCGACGAAAATGGTGTGCTGCACGCCACCAAATTACCGCTCGGAACGTTTACCCTAACCATACAATCCACCGGACTACAATCCATCAAAATCACGCTGGACGAAATAACCGCGGACTCCAAAATGGACCTCGGAACACGCACCTTATCCCCGCTCAGCACCGAATTAAGCGAAGTTAAAGTCACCGCCACCAAACCGTTCATCGAAAAAAAATTAGATAAAACGATTGTCAACGTCGAAAATTCGGCCATGGCGGCAGGCAATACTACCATGGAATTATTGGAACGTTCGCCCGGGGTAATCGTGGACAAAGACGGCAACATTTCCCTCCGCGGAAAATCAGGCGCCCGCATCATGATCGATGGAAAAATCTCGTATTTGACCGGTGCAGATTTGGCGAATTATTTAAAAAACTTACCGGCAGACCAAATCTCCCAATTGGAAATCATGGCCAACCCTTCCTCCAAATACGACGCCGCAGGCACAGG
>CANHKE010000281.1 GCA_947461155.1 Cytophagaceae bacterium
AGCGACGCGTAGGGAACTACGGTTCGGGTGGCCGTTCGACAATCGAAGAATTTAATGTTGTTAAATACGTCGAAGATGAGGCGGTTAGTCGGTATGTACAAGAAATCTGGTGGTACGATCCTGGGCAATCCCGCATCGTGAATACGCCGTTGAAGGAAAACCAACGGGCACAAATTTGCCACGGGCCATACAAGAAAATAGTCAATCAAGCGCTTGTGGAGGAAGGCTACTTCTATATGGGTGCCAAAGATGGGCGCTGGGAAAGCTACGATGCAGAAGGTTTGTTACTAAGCAAAAACTATTTTGACCGCGGGTTTCCATCCGGTTCGGCAATAAGTTATTTTGATTCCGAGAAGAAAAAAATCAAAGAAGTGATTCCAACGGTATATGGCAAAACAACTGGGCAATATTTGTTGTTTTACGCATCAGGGAATTTGGCGATGGAAGGCAAATTAGACGATAGTCTACGCATTGGCCGATGGCGTGAATTTTATGAATTCGGTACTGGCGGACGATTAAAGAAGGAAATCCGCTACGGAAAGGATAAATTTGAGGTAATTGAACCTATACTGGTTCAAGAACGGGATGAAAAAGGAAAAATTACAAGTCAAACTAAATTGAAATTCGACTGATGCGTATGTTGATGCTTTTATTGGTTTGCCTACTGAGCATTAGCCAGGCGCCTGCGATGGCAGTGGCAAATACATCGACCGTTGTCCATTTTTCCACACAATCAGAGCGCCATTCAAAGCCCATCAGCCCAAAACAAGAAAATCAGGAGGAAGATGATTTAGCCGATGAGGATGAAGATTTTTCTGATGAGTCGTTGATTTCGTGGAATTACAGCATACTTTCATGGCTAAATCAGCCAACTATTTTTTTTAACTTTTACTTGGTGGGCAAATCGAATGCCCATATCCTTCCTATTCTAACCCCTCCAGATCATTTGCGTTGAGACCAATTAATTTTTTCATTAATTAAAAACAACACAAGCAAATGAATCCATATATACATTCCTTTCTCAAAGGGGATTGGAAATCGGGTATAGCCGTCTTTTTAGTGGCATTGCCCCTATGTTTAGGTATTGCACTCGCCTCAGGTGCCCCATTAGTAGCCGGCCTGGTGGCGGGAATCGTAGGAGGCATATTAGTCTCGCTCCTATCTGGTTCGGAACTCTCCGTAAGTGGCCCAGCAGCGGGATTAACCATCATCGTGGCTACGGCCATCACAGATTTAGGTTCATTTCCCGGCTTTTTAGTTGCGGTCATTTTAGCTGGAATTATTCAAATCGCTTTAGGCTTACTGAAGCTGGGTAAAATAGGTGGATTCTTTCCATCCTCAGTCATTCGAGGGATGTTGGTAGCCATTGGAATTGTGATCATTTTAAAACAGATCCCACACGCGATTGGAGATGATTTGGACTTTATTGGTGAATTTGAATTTGACCAAAAAGATGGACAAAACACCTTCACTGAAATCCTTGCTTCCTTTTCAACGCTCAAGGCTGGTGCGGTACTTATCTCAGTTATTGGTCTAATAATCTTATTTTCTTGGGCTACAATTGGTAAAAAATTACGCTTTATGAACGCGCTTCCAGCTTCGCTATTTGTTGTTTTGGCGGGAGTGGCGATGAATGAAAGCTTTTCAATCTGGGCGCCGGAGTGGTTTTTAGGGGATTCCAAGGACCATATGGTTAACCTGCCCATTTTTGCTTCGAGTGGCGAGATTTGGGGCGGTTTAGTTGCCCCAGACTGGCGTTTTATCTCGAATCCTAAGGTGTATTCCATCGCGGTAACGCTGGCCATTGTAGCGTCATTAGAATCCTTACTTTCCTTAGAGGCGACTGAATCTTTGGACCCGTTAAAACGTATCTCATCGCCAGACAGAGAGTTGTTGGCGCAAGGCATAGGCAATGTGAGTTCCGGACTGCTTGGTGGAATTCCGATCACTTCCGTGATCGTTCGCTCTTCTACGAACATCTATTCCGGAGGAAAAACGCGGATGTCCGGATTTTTCCATGGCATTTTGTTGCTACTTGCCGTACTCGCATTACCCGTTTATTTGAACAAAATACCACTTGCCTGCTTGGCTAGTATTTTACTATACACCGGCTATAAATTAGCTCATCCAAAAGAATTCAAAAAAGTCATTGCCGAAGGTTGGAAACAATGGGTTCCCTTTTTAGTGACGGTCGCCGTGGTCGTGGGCGTAGATTTACTTTGGGGCATTTTCGTTGGGACATTAATGGGCTTGACTTTTGTCATCATTACGAATTATACTTCGGTATTTACGGTATTTAAGGACGGAAATGAAATATTGATCAAATTTCAAAAGGATGTCACCTTTTTGCATAAAATGTCCCTAAAAGAGACTTTAAGGCAGATCCCCGCTGGATCAGAAGTTTTTATCGACACCTCCAAAGCACATTTTATGGACCATGATATCCATTTATTAATTCAAGAATTTATCAGTACCGCACAAGATCGCGGAATCGAAGCAGACATTAAAAAGAGATAAAATGAAAGAATATAAAAAATTACTATTGAGCAATAAGGCTTGGGCAAGCGAGAGATTAGAGCTAGACCCAACCTATTTTGACAATTTATCGAAAGACCAAACACCGCTGTTTCTATGGATTGGCTGTGCAGATAGTCGGGTACCAGCAGAGGAAATCACACATGCAGATCCAGGTGACATTTTCGTTCACCGGAATGTCGCGAATATGGTCGTACACACGGACATTAATTTGTTATCCGTTTTGCAATATGCGGTGGAGGTTTTAGAAGTAAAGCACATTATCGTTTGCGGGCACTACAACTGTGGTGGGGTTAAAGCGGCGATGACGAACCATGATTTTGGATTAATCAACAAATGGCTACGTAACATCAAGGAAGTGTATGAAAAGCACTATGAAGATTTGCACGAGATTACAGATGAGACCGCTCGATTTAATAAGCTAGTGGAATTAAATGTAGCAGAGCAGATTCAGAATTTAGCCAAAACCACGATTGTTCAAAAGGCCTGGTCAAATAAGCAATTACCTCACCTGCACGGCTGGGTGTTTGATATTCACCACGGCGAAATTAAGGAAATCATTAATATCGACGCGGGCGAATGGAAAAGCCCCGTTTTCCATTACGATTTTTAATAAAAAAAGGGGCCGCGTTGCGGTCCCTTTTTTTCATATGCATGAACAAATTAAACCGTTGTCTTAATCTTCAACTCATCTAATTGCGCTTGCGCCAAAGGAGATGGGGAATCAATCATCACATC
>CANHKE010000282.1 GCA_947461155.1 Cytophagaceae bacterium
CGAATGTACATTTTACGCATCGGAATCAATGGCCGAGTTTGAATGCCAACTACCAATTTTCGGCGATTAGTGCGAACATTGCGTTGGGAAATCAAAAAAGCGGATTGGGGATTTTGGTGTCGTCGGACAAGCAATTTTTAAATTTACAAACTACACAGTTCGGGCTCCAATATGGGCACCACATTGATTTAGGGGAAGATATACGCTTGTCGGCAGGTATCCAAACCGATCTTTACATGCGCAGTTTGGATGCGTCACAATTTGTGTTTGCGGATCAGTTTCGTTCGATAAATTATGGGTTTATGCCTTCGTCTGAGGATCCCATTTATTCCAGTTTAAAATCGCGACATCAGTTTATCGATCTATCATCCGGCGCGATGTTAAATCTGCGTAATTCTTGGATTGGGCTAACAGCGCATCACATAAATCGGCCTGATAAATCCATATTTACTGGGACAGATGATCGATTAAACACCAAATTTGGCCTTCAAATGGGGACAAAAATTGTTTTTGAGGATCCGTATTTGAATCGAACGACGAGTAATCCATGGGCGAACAAGGAGGTCAGTATTAGTCCGGTCGTGCATTATAAACGTCAAGGAAAATTTGACCAGTTGGACATGGGTGCCTATTTAACTGTTTCGCCCTTGGTGATGGGATTGTGGTACCGAGGCGTTCCAATTACCAATAATAACCAAAATCGGGAGTCATTAATCTTTTTATTGGGCTATAAGTTGGAATCCTTTTCGGTGGGTTATTCGTATGATTTGACGATCTCGAAATTGGGCGCATCCGCGGGTGGGGCGCATGAATTGTCGATTGCGTATGTGTTGGATTTGGATTTATCGCGAAGCAAACGAACGAAACTATTGAACAGTAAATTGGCTTGTCCGAAATTTTAGGGAAAAACCGACCATTCCCTAAAAGAGGCGGTTTTAGACCAAAAAAAATTAATAAATTGCATATATTTTGACGTTGACCATATGAAGTTTTTCCAAAAGGCAAATAAATCCCTTTTCCTTGTATTCAGTTTAATTTGCTTGTTGGCCGCAAACGTTGCCACCGCTCAGCAAGTCACGCAGCCCAAACGTAATGTAGATGACTTATCCGATGAGGAGATCGCCCTATTTATGGAGCGGGCGCAATCGAGTGGCATGTCTGAGGCGCAGATTGAGCAGATGGCTAAAACACAAGGGTATACGGCTTCTGATATTTCAAAAATGCGGGAACGGATAGCTAATGTGGAAGCGACAAGCCCGACTCAAACATCTAAGTCAACATCGATTGACCAAAATAGTGGCTCTTCGATGCAGGGATTAAATTCTATGTATCAGAGTAGTGCGTTTGATATGGACAATCAGCGTATGGCGCCTACGAATCTCAATAAGAAACGAAGCACGATTGTGCAACCCTCGAAAAATTACCTCGAAAATCCATTGACCATTGAAGAGCGTAAGATATTAGCTAAGCCACTGGATATTTACAATGACAGTTTAGTGGCAAGTTATAAATCTGTCCAAAAGAAATTGAGCAATGTACTTGATAAGAAGGTTTTTGGGGCAACTTTATTTCAAACGGAGTTGTTGACTTTCGAACCGGACATGCGTATTGCCACGCCGAAAAATTACCAATTGGGACCTGATGATGAATTAAACATTGCGATTTTTGGTGATGTATTAGACAACTTTAAAGTCAAAGTTAGCCCAGAAGGAACGGTTAAGATTTTAAACATCGCACCCATTTATGTGAACGGATTAACGATCGAAGTTGCCTCAGAAAGAATCATCAGTCGGCTTAGACAATTATACCAAGGCCTCAACAAACCAGGTAGTGGATCATCCGCACAAGTAACTTTGGGTAATGTTAGAAGCATCAAAGTAACGCTTACAGGTGAGGTGACCTACCCTGGTACCTATACCGTTTCATCATTGGCAACTGTTTTTAACGCACTTTACGTGGCAGGCGGCCCAAGTAAAAATGGTTCATTCCGTAGCATTCGCGTGATTCGTGGCAACAAAGTCGTGCGCACCTTAGACTTGTATGACTTTTTATTGCGTGCAGATCAGACGAATAACATTCACTTAAATGATCAAGACGTAATCCGGGTGGGTGATTACGAAAATAGAGTTGAATTAACAGGTGAGGTAAAAAGACCGATGATCTACGAAATGATCAAAGGGGAAACCTTCAAAGACCTTTTGCGCTTTGCGGGAGGATTTACCGAGAAAGCATATACGTATACGATTAATGTCCGCAGAAACACCTCGCGTGAAATTCGTTTATTGAATATTACGCAAGATAAAGTAGACTCTTTCCTTCCTAACAATGGTGACATTTATACAATCGGAACGATCATAGAGCGTTTTGAAAATCGAGTGGAGGTAGAAGGTGCGATTTTCCGTCCAGGCATTTATGCCATCGAACCAGGTTTAACGACCATCAAAGAATTGATTAAAAAATCAGAAGGATTACGCGAAGATGCGTTTTTAAGTCGGGCCTCTTTAGTACGCCGGAAAGAGAACTATGATCCAGAGATTTTATCCATTGATTTAGGCAAGATATTACGCGGTGAGGCAGCTGATATTCCGTTGCAGCGCGAAGATGTATTGAAGGTGTATTCGATTACAAATCTGCGTGAGAAGCGCTATGTAAACATTCTAGGTGAAGTGAACCAACCAGGTGAATTTGAATATAAAGAAGGCATGCGTGTAGGTGATTTGATTTTGATGGCGAAAGGCCTAAAAGAATCCGCAAGTTTCGCGAATTTGGAATTGGCTCGTCGGATTATCAACCATGGGGATTCGAATAAGAATGCAGAAAAAATTGAAATCATCAGTTTGAATATCGATGGCAGCTTACAAGTTTCCAATGAAGGAAGCCAGATGGTTTTACAACCATTTGACATTGTTTCGATTCGTAAGGCACCGAATTACGAAGAACAACGTTCCGTTTTGGTGGTGGGTATGGTCAACTACCCAGGTAGCTACGCCATACAAAATAACAAACAGAAAATATCCGATATTATAACTCGTGCAGGCGGTCTGCGGGCGGAAGGCTATTTAGAAGGGGCAAAATTAGTTCGTGGAAAAATCACAGTAGGTGTTAACCTAAAAGAAATTCTCTCCAACCCAGCTTCGCAAGAAAACCTGCAATTAATGGCAGGAGATGAATTGAGTATCCCGCGTTTACTGCAAACGGTTAAATTAACCGGATCGGTTCAGAATCCATTAGCTGTTTCTTACAAAGAAGATTATACATTAAA
>CANHKE010000283.1 GCA_947461155.1 Cytophagaceae bacterium
AAACGCTATCCATTATGGAACCCCGTTTTATTCCAAATGCCGGGCAAAGAACTGATCCTTTTCTACAAAGATGGCCCCGCGCCCGATGAATGGTGGGGCATGCTGAAGCGCTCTTTCGATGGCGGAAAAAGCTGGTCGGCAGCCGAAAGACTACCCAAAGACATTTATGGCCCCATTAAAAATAAACCGGAGTTACTGGCCGACGGCACTTTACTATGCCCATCGAGCTCCGAAGATCACGACTGGCGGCTGCACATGGAATTCACAAAAGACGCTGGAAAAACCTGGTCACGCACAGAGGCACTCAATGATGGGGTGACGACATCTGCCATCCAGCCGAGTATTTTGAAATTACCAAACGGTAAACTTCAACTCCTTTGTCGCTCCGAAAACGACTTCGTGCTTCAAAGCACTTCCGCCGATAACGGTAAAAGTTGGTCCGCCCTAAAGCCCACAACCCTCCTTAATCCAAACTCGGGAATCGACGCCGTCACCCTGAAGGACGGTCGGCACATTGTCATTTACAACAATACCAAAAAGGGTCGCAGCCCACTGAATGTGGCAATCTCCTCCGATGGCCAAACCTGGACGGACATCGCTGTGTTGGAAAATGAGCCAAATGGAGAGTTCTCCTACCCGGCAGTTATCCAGTCGGCAGACGGCAAAATACACATCACCTACACCTGGAAACGCAAGAAAATCAAACACGTTATCATGACGTTGTAATATGTCAAATTTAGACCTTGCGATTATTGGCATTTACCTCCTCAGCATGATTGGGGTAGGTGTCTATTTCTCTAGAAAAAATAAAAGTTCCGAACAGTTTACCACCGCATCTGGACAAATTCCAGGCTGGGCGCTTGGATTGAGCTTTTATGCCACCTTCTTAAGTGCGATTACCTTTTTAGGCGATCCGGGTAAGTCCTTTGGCAGCAATTGGAATCCCTTCGTATTCAGTTTATCCATCCCATTAGCCGCCATCGTGGCCACTAAATTTTTCGTTCCTTTTTACCGCAATGGGGAGGCGATTAGTGCCTATACGCACTTGGAAGAGCGATTTGGCGCCTGGGCAAGAACCTATGCAATGGTGTGTTTCATCATGACTCAATTGGCCCGCATGGGGACTATTTTCTATGGATTGGCGCTGACAATCAATGCTTTGACGGGCATCCAGATGGAGCTCATTATTATCGTTTCAGGTTGCGTCATTATCTTTTATACGGTTTTGGGCGGCATGGAGGCGGTCATTTGGACCGAAGTGATTCAGGCGATTTTGAAAACGCTAGGGGCCTTATTGATTTTAGGAATCATCACCAGCCAGATCGGCTTTGCTGACATTATCACGATCGGTAATCGGGATGCCAAATTCAGCTTAGGGAGTTTCCAACCCGACTTGACGACGAGCTCGTTTTGGGTGATTTTAGGTTATGGGTTTTTCATCAACTTGACCAATTTTGGCATCGACCAAAACTATATTCAGCGCTACCACACCGCGAAAAATACGCAGGATGCAGCTAAAAGCATTTGGCTTTGCGTGGCTTATTATGTACCCGTTTCTTTTTTGTTTTTCTTTATTGGAACCGCATTATATGCGTATTATGACTTGAATCCGACCCTGATTGCGGAGTTGAAGCAACAGGTATCTTTGGAAAAAAACATCCGCATCGAGGCCTTGCAAGCTTCCGATTATGGGGACCGGGTCTTGCCTTATTTCATGAAAACGCAAATCCCGAAAGGGTTGTTGGGCTTATTGCTCGCGGCACTTTTGTCGGCAGGAATGAGCACGATGAGTTCAGGAATGAACAGTTCGGCTACTGTATTCTTAAAAGATATTTACCTGCGTTATGTGCGTCCGGATTTAGCTCCCCAAAAACAATTGCGCGTATTGCTTATTTCCACGGTCGTGATGGGCTGCTTGGGCATTGGTTTTGGCATCAGCATGATCGGTGTAAAAAGTTTATTGGACGTGTGGTGGAAGCTGTCGGGCATTTTCGCCGGAGGGATGTTAGGCATCTTTTTACTTGGATTTTTAGCGAAAAATGTCTCGAATGCGGCGGCAAAAATAGCGGCCGTAATCGGTGTTTTAGTTATTGCTTGGATGTCGTTTAAAGACTTGTTGCCTGAGGCTTATCAGAGTCCATTTGACTCCAAGATGACCGTAGTTGTGGGAACTTTGACCATTGTTTGCCTAGGTATTTTCATACAATTTTGGCTGAAAAAAAGATGATCATACCCAAGGGATTCATACCGGTGATGTTAACGCCATTCACGCCAGAAATGGCCGTGGATGTGCCTTGCTTGCGCCGATTAACCGAATTTTACCTGGAACAAGGTGCCGTGGGATTATTCGCTAATTGCCTATCGAGTGAAATGTATGAACTTAGTTCAGCAGAACGCTTGTTGGTCATCGACACGGTTGTCAAGCAAGCAAACGGTCGCGTGCCCGTTGTGGCCACCGGAACATTGGGCGGTAGCATCGAAGAAATGGCTGCATTTTCGAAGCAAGTATACGCGCTTGGGGTGGATGCGGTGATAATTCTGAATAATCAGTTTGTCTCAGAGGAAGAATCGGATGCTGCATTTTTGGCTCGTGTTCATGCCTGGTTGGACTTAACTCCGGGAATTCCCTTTGGTATTTATGAATGTCCCGTTCCGTATAAACGACTAATTAGTTTGCCGGTTTTAGAAGATTTACTGGCTACCGGCCGGCTTTGCTATCACAAGGATACCTCGCTTTCATTAGCAGCTGTACAAGGGAAAATTGACGCGGGTCAAGGACATGTGTTCGGGGTATATGATGCCTATATTGAACATGCCATTGCTTCCTTACAAGCTGGCTCGATGGGCCTTTCCTGCATTCAGGGCAATTACTTTCCGGAACTCATTGTGGAAATGTGTCGGGCGCTGGAAGCGGGCCAGCGCATCCAAGAATTTATGTGTAAACATATGCAATTGATGCACCAGGCATACCCGACAAGCGCGAAATACGTATTGGGCAAACTCGGATTTCCAATCGGATTAAGCACACGTCGAAAAGTGGAAGCGCTAACACCCGAAATTTGTGCAGCTTTAGATGGATTAATCGCTGAATATAAAAATCTATAGGAATAATAGACTTTTGTTTTTACTTTGTCACATTATTTAGTTTGTTGATGAAGTGTATTCTTTAAACGCTGCTTGAAATTCGAGTGGCGTTTTTATTTTTTCAGTATATCACGCGCGATTTTCAAATGGTGTTCGGTGTGAATCCAAAGAAATTGAA
>CANHKE010000284.1 GCA_947461155.1 Cytophagaceae bacterium
ATGGATTTTACGTTCAATACCGATTTTGCGCAGGCGGATGTAGATAGGCAAGTCAATAACATTTCGCGGTTTTCAGTTTTTTTCCCCGAGCGCCGGCAATTCTTTCTTGAAAATGCATCGTTATTTTCGGCTGGTTTAGCACCGATGGATGTGGTCATTGGTGGGTCGATGTATATCCAACCGTTTTTTAGTCGGACAATCGGGCTGGATGCGAATGCGCAAGCCATTCCGATCATAGCTGGTTCACGTTTTGTCTATCGGTCTGAGAAACGAAATTTAGGGGCGATGTTAATGCGCCAGGGAGAAGGGGATGGGGATCCATTCACCAACTTTGGTGTTGCGCGCTATTCGGAAAATCTGGGGAAAAATAGTCGAATAGGTGGCGTTTTGACAACAAAAGGGTCGCCAACGAATAACCAAACGACGAGTTCGATCGATGGATTTGTTCGATTCAATGATTTGATTTCATTCAGTGGGATGATTTCGACTACGCAGGAATCAAAAACAGGGGAATCAGGTTTGGCCGAATACGCTCAATTTCTTTATAAGGGGAATGTGACTACGGCATATTATACACATACGGTAGTCACGGAACATTATAATCCTGCCATGGGTTTTGTGTCGCGTAAAAATGTCATGTCTAATTCCCAAGGAGTTGAATTTAACATTCGGAAAAGTTGGATGCCTAAGCTGATTCGTTTTTGGTCACCAGGCATTTATACTGAATTTTATCATAGTTTGACAACAGGTAATCTGGTTGAACAACGTATCATGGGTAGTCCATTATGGCTTGGCTTGCAAAATGGAGGTGCGATTGGTATTTGGGCAGAAGCAGCTGTTCAACGATTGGAGGAAAATTTTACTCCCGTTGGTATTTCCATTTTACCAGGAAACTATAATTATGTTCGCAAGGGAATTTCATTAACGAGCGATCCAAGTACGAAATATTCAGTTTCATCCGAATATGGCTGGGGTGGTTATTACAACGGTACGATGCAAACGGTGAATTCTAAGGTACGTCTTGCGCCGATTCCGCATATCAATGTTGGCCTTTCGTGGAACTGGAGCAAGTTTGAAAATATGGGTTTCTTGCGTGAAACAAAGGAAGTGAATTTGATTTTGTTGGAAACCCGTTTTGCCATCAATCCACGCGTACAATTGATTGGGTTTTACCAAAAGAATACCACGGATAATTTAGATGCGCTGAATCTGCGTTTTGCGTGGGAATATCAACCCTTATCCTACGTTTATTTGGTATTTAACCAAATGAATTATACGGGGTCTGATTTGATTAAGCAGCGTGAGCAAACTTTTTTAACTAAATTGTCTTTCCTTAAACAGTTTTAATATGCATGTCGAATTAAGAAGTGATACGTTTACGTTACCTACCCCTGCGATGCGCGAGGCGATGTTTGCAGCGCCACTGGGTGATGACGTGTTTGGAGAGGATCCATCTGTCAATGCATTGGAACAAAAAGCTGCCGCGATGTTTGGGATGGAGGCTGCGCTTTTTTGTGTCTCTGGTACGCAGACGAATCAAATCGCCATTTCTGTTCATTTGTCAAAAGGTCAAGAAGTTATATGTGATGAACTTTCGCATATCTATTTATATGAAGGTGGCGGAATTATGGCAAATGCCGGTGCTTCTGTCAAATTGTTAAAAGGGGATTTAGGTCGACTTACACGTGCTCAAATTGAGGCGGCCATCTCACCGGATGATATACATGCATGTGAGAGTAAATTAATAAGCTTAGAAAATACGGTCAACAAAGGAGGAGGAAGTGTGTATAGTTCAGAAGCTTTGCAGGAAATTTCGGACTTTTGCAGGCAAGTAAACATCCCCTTACATCTCGATGGTGCACGTATTTTTAATGCCATGGCTGTCACAGGTCAAACGCCCAAGCAATTTGGTGCCTGGTTTGATTCAATCTCGGTTTGTTTGTCCAAAGGTTTAGGAGCACCTGTTGGTTCACTCTTATTGGGTTCTACCGCATTTATCAAACAAGCGCGGCGGGTGCGTAAGCGTTTAGGGGGCGGTTGGCGCCAAGCAGGCTTTTTAGCCGCGGCTGGTATTTATGCCTTAGATCACCACGTGGATCGCTTGCAAGAAGATCATAAACGAGCGAAGGAAATTGCCGCGATTTGTGCTGGACTACCGTGGGTGGATTCCATACTACCGGTAACCACGAATATTGTGATTGTTCAATTGAAAGCTGGAATTCGTTCGGCTGATCAAGTCGCGTATTTAAAATCCAAAGGTATTTTTTGTGCCTCATTTGGTCCGCAATACATTCGTTTTGTGACGCATTTGAATTTTGATGATGTGGCATTGGACGCATTTAAGGCGCAACTTATTCAGTAGGTTTTTACAAAATTGCGCTTTCTCAAGAAATCGATTCCTATGCAGCGCAAAGCGTTCAAAATGTTTTTATTGCCTGGTTTTGAAGCAGAATATGCGCGCAGGCATGATTTAATCTGGCCGGAATTGGTGGATTTATTGCACCAGGTGGGCATTCAAAATTATTCCATTTTCTTGGACTCAGAAACGCTGACCTTGTTTGCGTATTTGGAAGCACCTGATTTGCGTGTGTTAGATAGTTTACCTGCGCAAGAAATTATGCAACGTTGGTGGAAATACATGGGTGATATCATGCAAGTAAATTCGGATAATTCGCCAGTGGCCATTGACATTCCATCCGTATTTTATTTACCATAGGTTATGAAAAAGATTTTTTTATTTGTTTTAATGGCTGCATGCGTGGCTAATGCCTCGCCAAATAAAAAACGGGTGTTGGCTCAAATGCATTTGGCGAATCGGTATTTCCAACTAAAATGGCCCGATGTAGGCCAAGTCATTGTTAGTCCGGATAAAACACGACCGTCTAATATTTGGACGCGTGCGGTATATTATGAGGGTTTAATCGAGTTATATAAATTGGATCCGCGTGCGCAAGATCTTACTTACCTAGAAGATTGGGGAAATTTTCACCAGTGGGGACTTCGTAACGGAGCCAAAACACGCAATGCGGATGATCAAGCCTGTGGTCAAGTTTATATGGATATGTTTTTAATGAATGGTGATTCTGCTCGAATTAAACCCATTAAAGAAAATATAGACAATATGCTTGTGACGGAAAAAGCGGATGATTGGTCGTGGATTGATTGTTTGCAAATGAGTATGCCTGTTTATACGCGCTTGGGTGTGATTTATAAGGATCCGCGCTATTTTCAAAAAATGTATGACTTGTATGCG
>CANHKE010000285.1 GCA_947461155.1 Cytophagaceae bacterium
AGAACTGAAGGCGCGAAAGCCTCCGCGGTTGTAGCTGAAAAGTTGGCGAAAGACTTGAAAAATCCGTCAACCGAAGGCACGCAAGCCGGCGTTGACTTGGTGGTGGAAGAAGTACAGGTCAAAGCAGGAGCGTTCCGTTTGCGCGAAGGTTCATCCTTTGTTATTCGGGTTAAAAACCGTGGAGATAAGGCGATTGCGAAAGGCACGCCGGTTCCATTAACGGTCAAAATCGAAGGAATGGGCACGCGGGTAGATCTCGAATCCTATACGTTTGTCGATGGTGTTGCTCCGGGGGAGACCGTCTCGATCACGAAAAATAATAACGGTCCATGGGTTGGTAATTTGGGATGGACCGCAGAATCCGCTGGCAATTACGTGATGGAAATTAATGTAGACACCAAAGCGGTTTTAGGCGAATCAAATCGGGGAAATAACACGTACCGACAAGCCATCACGGTGAATGGGAATACGTCATTGAGCGCGTATATGATGGAGAAAATCTTCCGTGCCGGAGCGGTTAGTTGGACTGCAAACGAGATCGTCGATCAGCTTTCGTTGATTCAAAACAAATCAGGTCTAGCCATGGGTGCGGCGATTAAAGGTGCGGCGGGAACATGGAATGCCAAGCGCGCGGCGGATTTGAGCGAAAATGCGAAGGCAACGTTTATAAAATTAGGTGCCAACTTGCAGCCACAGCAAATCGATGCATGGGAGCGTTTAGCGGGGTCTTGGAAAGTTGAAATTCCGACACTGGCGACCAAAGGCCTAGTGATTCGTCGGACGATTCAAACAATCAAAGAAGCGATGAAATACAGCCCGGCAGAATTTACGGTTCCTGCGGGTGCGACGGTCGAATTGATTTTTGAAAATGTGGATGCGATGCAGCACAACTGGGTATTGGGCGCACTGGGAAGTCAGGAAAAGATCGGATTAGCCGCAGACAAAATGATCACGGCGGCAGATGGGGTAGCGAAAAACTACATTCCTTCGATGCCGGAAATTTTGGCTTACACGCCATTAGTTGATTCCGATGGCCGCGCGAAAATCGTCTTCAAAGCACCAAGCGTTCCGGGTAATTATCCATTTTTATGCACGTTCCCAGGTCACTGGCGGATTATGAATGGGGTGATGAAAGTGGAGTAGAGAGAAGAGGTAAGAACTAAGAGGTAAGAACTAAGAGGTTAGAGGTAGGGGTGAGAGATGTAAATGCGCATTTCTGACTTCCTACTTTTCACTTCTGACTAGCGACTAGCGACTGAAGGCGTGAGCTATTTTTCGCTTAGTCGATAACCAAGTAATAATTCGACTGCCACATTTGTTGGGCATTCGCGTCAGCTAGGTAGAAGCGGTATTTCCCGCGCGGCATGTTGGAGATCTGAAATTGATAACTCACGGCCACTTCGTTAAACCATGCCAAATGGGGGTAGTTCGAGAAAACCCGGTACTTCCCTTCGGTGGGGTGGGCGACGCCCTTTTCGGACACGAGAACGCCATAATATTCATGTCGGAGCAAAGGTGATTCATCGATGGTCAAATGGAAGGTCCCCTCTTTTTGGCCGGTTATATCAAATTTTAACCCTTCATTTTGCGTAGTCGAATGACGTACATCTAATAAATTGGTCAGGTAATTGGGGGGGAAATAGGCCTCTTTCGAAATCAAGTCATTGACTTTAGCGGTAAGGCCATATTGCTTATCTTCTTTGATACCAAAACCTAATCCGTAGTGATTATGGGTCAAATTGTACAATCCGGCTACACGCTGTTCATACCAAGCCTTGACACGCGGCTGGTAGGAAATAATCGAGATTCCCCAGAAAATAACAGCGACGAAAAGGCTCGTGTACAAATAGGTTTTTGTGGGTTTGAGAAACAGCCACAATAGATACAGCAAGGTAATCGACAGCGTAGAGAAAATTTTATGATTGCCGATTAGAAACGAAAATAGCCCATTTTGCGTCCGTAAAATGCTCAACATCGCAACATTCGCCAAGCAATAAATAAAGGCCAAAAGTAAAAATAAATAGATGTCTGCCGCCCGGCGCGTTGGCTTATCGAGCGCTACAATGGGCTGTTTATAGAACGGGATGAGGTAGCGTTTTAGACCGATCCAGAGACCCACCAAAATGCAAATAAACATGACGACACCTGTCCAAAACGTAATGACGAGACGGAATGGATAGCTATCCCCTTCCCAAAAATCAATTACACTCCCAAGTAAAATAAAAAATGCTTGTGGCGATTCCCAAGGGTGTGCGAGAAAGTATTTGATGCCTTTGGCAATCAAGTTAGAAGCTGGATTTTTAATAAAAAATAGGCTCATGAAAATGACACTGCCTAGCACATAAAATCCGAAGCCCTTCCATTCGCGTTTTAACAAAAAAACAAGTGATCCAATCAAGACAAAAAGAAGTCCGTCGGAATTCGAAAGACACGCTAATAAAATCGAAATCAAACCCATCAAGGTCCCCAAGCGCTTCCCTTTAACTAAATAATAGATACCAATTAAGCCAAATCCAATCACCAAATTCCGCTGAAAAGTCAAGATAAACCAAAAGATGGCGGTCGAACATTGTAGGTTTAAAAACAGAAATGGAATGGGCAAGAAGTAGTAAATTTTCCGAGCGTTTGGTGCGGGAATAACCTTCCAAAACAGGTAAAAAAGTGGAATTAGGTACAAATAAGTCAGGATGGTCAGCCATTTGAAGTTGATGATTCCCCCAAAAAGCGAGAGCAGCAACACACAAATTTTGAGAATAACGATACGGTGTTCATTGTTTGGAAACCAAACCATTTGAAAACGTTGTTGCCAATCAGGCGATAGGTCCCAATTGTGCAATAACAGCACGGCCTCAATGTCGTCGAGCCAAAAAATATTCGGGGTAAACCCATATAACATGCCGAAAAACAATCCGATCGGAAGTAGGGCAACCGCGTAAGGAAGTGTTTTAGAACGAATGAGTGACATGGAGGTTCGTAAATGAAAGTTCAAAATTACGTTATAACGAATGGATATGAAAATATAATTATCTAGTGGAGATTAGAAGTGAGAGGTAAGAGGTAAGAAGTGAGAGGTAAGAGGTAAGTTGGGCAAAAAACGATGAACCACTGAATATTGATTACTGACTACTGATTACTTGCTACTGACCCCGGACTTCGGACTTTATGCCTTGCGACTATTTTCGTACCTTTGCCGCATGAAGTTTGACATTGAGACATTTGACCCGAATTCGAAGGCGCGCGCGGGAAAAT
>CANHKE010000286.1 GCA_947461155.1 Cytophagaceae bacterium
CGGCGGCCTTCCATCACACGACCTGTTTGCTCGTCCACAATCTTCACTTTGCCATCCACCAAAATGTATTCGGTATCTTTTTCGAACAATGCATGTGCTTTCAACAATTGGCTTACTGTGTGAATGCGGGATGCTTTTTCGTTGTATTCAGCGATCAATTGTTCTTTTTGCGCCAAACGCTCGCCATCACTCAAATCTTTATTTTGCTCAATCTTGTTTAGGTCAATCGACAAGTGCGGCAATACGAAGAAATTCGGGTTTTCCGTATTTCCACTCATGAATGCCAATCCTTTTTCGGTTAATTCAACCTGATTGTTTTTCTCCTCAATTGTAAATAATAAAGGCTCATCGGCTTGAGGCATCAGTTTTTGATTCTCTGCCAAATAGATGGATTCCGTCTCATTCATTAATTGCTTCATGCCGCTTTCCGACAAGAATTTAATTAATGGTTTGGATTTTGGAAGTCCGCGATGCGCACGGAATAAGGCTAATCCACCTTCTTTGCGATCACCCGCGGCGATTAATTTTTTAGCTTCGACCAAAAAGTTCTGAACGATTTGTTTTTGGGCTTCGACCAATTTCTGAACACGCGGCTGGAAAGCCTCAAACTCCTGTTCATCACCTTTTGGAATCGGTCCTGAGATGATTAAAGGCGTACGGGCATCATCGATTAACACCGAATCGACCTCATCCACCATCGCGAAATGATGCGGGCGCTGAACCTGATCCTCAATGCTGCGCGCCATGTTGTCACGCAAATAATCGAAACCAAATTCATTATTGGTACCATACGTAATGTCCGCTAGGTATGCCTGGCGACGTTCATCCGTATTGGGTTCATGCTTATCAATGCAATCTACTTTTAAGCCGTGGAACTCAAATAAAGGCGCATTCCACTCGGAGTCACGTTTCGCCAAATAATCATTGACCGTCACGATATGTACGCCACGACCTGCTAGGGCATTTAAATAGGTGGGCAAGGTAGACACCAACGTCTTTCCTTCTCCCGTACCCATTTCAGAGATTTTACCCTGATGCAATACGATACCACCGATTAGCTGCACATCGTAATGCACCATGTCCCAGGTGATTTGATTGCCAGCTGCTAGCCATTGGTTGTGCCAAATTGCCTTGTCGCCTTCAATCACGACATTCGCTTTTTTGGATGCGATGAATTTATCTTCGATGGTCGCTGTAACGACTAATTTCTTGTTTTCCGTTAAACGACGCGCTGTTTCTTTGACGACAGCAAATGCCTCTGGAAGAATCTCCATAAGCACAATTTCCAATTGCTTATTGCGCTCTTCGTTTAATTTATCAATTTGTTGGAAAAATGTTTCCTTCTCATCTACATCAACCGTCGATGTGCCTTGCGCATGTAAATCGGTGATTTGCGTATCGATATCCGATAGAAATTCGGCGATGCGCTGCTTGAATTCCGCTGATTTTGCCCGTAAAGCATCGTCTGAAATGGCGTGCAATTGGGCGTAGGCTTCTTTAATTTTATCGACAATCGGAAGGATCGCTTTGATGTCGCGGTCCGACTTGGTACCAAATATCTTTGTAACGGTTTTGCTTAGTATCGAAAACATGTTTAACAGTGCCTACCTAGGCTTGGTGAAAATTTAAAATGCAATTTACCAATTTGAATTTTTATCCGTGCTATGTTCGATCAATTAATCCATTTTTTTTGAACATTTGCGTGTGAAATTGTTTTGTTTTGCAATTCAAAATTCGAATTCCCATGGCTGATTATCCAATACCTCCTCGTCGGGCCCCACGCAAAAAATTGAAAATGCCGATTTTCGGTAACATGATGGGTGGATCTTCCTCGGGTCCCGCGGATTCAGGAAAAAATTTTACGACTTATTTATTCGGGATTGTCGCAGTGGTGATGGTAGCCCAAATCTACTTGCCTCAGCTTTGGGCAGAAAAATTATATGATTCGCCGGATGAGTTGACAGAGATGACACTTGATGGAGCGATTCGGAAGAAATATGCGGATGCCTCGGACAAAAAAGAGATCCATTACATTTTGGTCGTGAAGGAAAAAGGCAATGCGCGCAAAAAGATCGATTTATACCAAGCGAATCCAGCATTCTTCGATCAAGTGGCTGTTCCGTTTCGTGTGAAAAAAGATGCTGGTAGCCTTTCTGTTCGCGTAACCCGATTCGCTAAACCGGATACGGTGTTGACAATCAAATTGTTAAATAATTAATCAGTTTATTGATTATTCGGTTATAACCTATAAATTTGGGTGATAACCTATTTGAAATGCCCGTTGCATCTCCTGTAAACTATAGACACCTCTTAGCCAGAACCTTGTTTGGTTTTTCGGCGATTGATTATGAAAAGGCCATGGGATATGGTTCCTTGGTTAATTTAGTTGACCAAGCCATATTAGCCCCTGTTCCCACGCCAGCACCGCCCAACGCTTGGGTGAATACGGTGCCTGCACAAGCCCAACAAGATTCCGGAGATGCCGGTCGGTGGTACACCGAACTCACCCAATGGTGGAATAAGCGCATGTTTTCGCAAGGATTGAGCATGCAAGAAAAGGTGGTATTATTCCTGCACAACCATTTTTCCTGCGAACGCGATAAGGTCAATTATCCGCAATACATGTACCAGCAGAATCAGTTAATGCGCAAATATGCCTTTGGGAATTTCAAGGATTTGGTGAAAGAAATAAGCGTAGATCCTACGATGTTAATTTACTTAGACGGAAATAACAGTCGGGGTACGGGACCCAACGAGAATTATGCGCGGGAATTGATGGAGTTGTTTACCCTAGGCATTGGCAATTATTCGGAAGCGGATATTCAACAAGCGGCCAAAGCACTCTCAGGATATCAAGTAAAAGGCCTAACCGCGGTGTATGATGCCACCCGATCCTATAAAGAAACGACACTGACGGTATTTGGTAAAACGGCCAAATTTACTGTAAACTCGTTGGTGGATTTGGTTTTTGAGCAAAAAGCAACTGCTGAATTTATTTGCCGCAAGATCTACCAACATTTCGTATACTATAAAGCGGATGAAGTTTTTGTTAAAAAGATGGCGGAGGTTTTTCGGGCGAATAACTTTGAATTGAAACCACTGTTTCGTTTTCTTTTACTCTCCGATGAATTTTACAAGCCAAGTATTTTAGCCAGCCGGATTAAAGATCCGCAGGAATTGATGATCGGTTCGCTGAAGGTTTTGCAAGTACCTACGCCGGATTGGAATAA
>CANHKE010000287.1 GCA_947461155.1 Cytophagaceae bacterium
CTTGCATGTTCGATTCCAGATTTTCTGGAATTTCTTGGTTTTTGGCATGTATCCAAGCGACTGCACTACGTTTCGCTTCTTCCAAGCGATAGGTGCTCAGCTTTGGAAATTCTCCCCAAGTGAACGCGGGAATGAATTTGGGTAAAAAATCGGTCCCGCTAATGTTGCAATGGCAACTGACCAATGTGCCTGTATTGAATTTAGTGCTGATGCCTGTGGTGACGAAATCGCCCATCAGCACGCCAAATGATTTTACCTGCGTCGCGCGCATGTCATTTTTCGTATAATCATATAAGTTAACTGGTTGCAGGTCATTGCGGACATTGGAGACGGTGCTCATGGCGCCCCAGTTACAGAAGGAGCCGATGATTGAATTACCTAAAAATCCATCATGCGATTTGTTTGAGTAGGGGTAGAGGATTGAAGTGCTTATCTCGCCACCCACTTTGCATCTTTCTCCTATAGTGGTGTTTGGTCGTATTTTGGCTCCTAAATTTGTGGTACTACCGGCTAAAAAAGCCACTGGGCCTTGGATTAGTGTGCCGATTTGAATGTTCACATCAGCTCCGATGTAGATAGGTCCCAAGCTGGCGTCTAGCACGCTCCCGTTTATGTGAGCACTTGGGTCAATCGCGCAATTCTCCGGTGCGATGACGGTTGTTCCATTGGCGGCAAATGATCCCACATTCGGATTATTCGGTTTGATTTCATGGCGTAATGCCCAGTCATTTGCGGATAAGCAATCTTCGGGGTAGGCGATGAAAATGGGCCGATTTTGTAGTGATTGGGGATGTAATTCGCTGGGGTTTTGTTTGGTTTTTGATCGATAAGCGATCCATTGGCCATCCCACATTAGACATGTGGAAGAAGGTAATGAGATTAAGGATTCGATGAGCGCTTCTGTCGGAAGGCATGAACCGAGAATCCAACAATCTTCTGGGACTTTGTGGGCCACGGTTTGCCACTTCGTTTCGATGGTCGACAAACCGATGAGCAAACCCTTGAGTTCACGCGTGTGCGTCAGCGGCAGTAGCTGCTGAGCTAGTTGAGGATCATTGATGAGTTGGCTCGAATTCCACATACCACAAATTAAACGAAAAAAGCCTCGACCAAAAAATGGAAGAGGCTTTTCTTTAGGCTATCAGCAGGATTAGTTCTTCGCGTAACGCTTGTTGAACTTGTCCACACGACCCGTAGTATCTAACAATACGTTCTTTCCTGTGTAGAAAGGGTGTGATTGAGAAGAAACCTCTAGTTTGTAAACTGGATAAGTAGCACCTTCAAATTCAGTTGTTTCCGTTGTTGGGGCGCAAGAGCGCGTTAAAAACTTGTAATCAGCTGATAAATCGTGGAATACTACTTCTTTGTATTCTGGATGAATGTCTTTTTTCATGGCTTTAATTGTGGACGATTCCCTGCCGTCTGTTTATTTATTCAGTAAGAGACATTTGGGAGGTAGTCTCATTAATTCGGGTTGCAAAATTATCAATTTAGAATTTAAAACCAAAATATTTTAATAAGTAATTTTTAGCAATTTACGTGCACAATTGAGCTTTAAAATTTATTTAAAAATATTTTTCTGGTACTTTTCTAAGAGGGATAGGGCGTAACGATTTGACTAGCCGATACTTGTATATGGTAATTTAAATATGGGCTTTTTTACTTTGTATTTTGCTCAAAAAATAGTTTGCAAGCGGAGGCGATTTTTTCTAATTTTACATAGTGCCCAAGCAGCCAAGAGTGACTCAATTCTTGGTAATCGAAAAGCAAAAAACCAAAACCGCCAACAGGTCAAATTGAAGTAGTTCAAGTGGCCAAATTTGAAGAGAAAATTTTTTCTTAGGTGGGATTGTATTGCCTTCGTTAGAATGGGTCCAAATCGAAGTATTTATATTAACATTATTTTATAAGAAACACATGTACGTAATTAAAAGAGACGGTCGTCGCGAATCTGTCAAGTTTGACAAAATCACAGCCAGAATTGAAAAGCTATGCTATAGCTTGGATCCTTTTTTCGTTCAGCCATTAGAGGTTGCGAGAAAAGTTATTTCGGGTCTGTATGACGGAGTTAAAACGACTGAATTGGATAATTTAGCAGCTGAAACAGCGGCATCTTTGACAACAAAGCATCCGGATTATGCCGTTTTAGCAGCACGTATCGCCATCTCAAACCTGCATAAGAACACGTTGAAGTCGTTTTCGGCAACAATGAAGCGCTTATTTACGTACACAGATCCAAAAACGGGTCAAAATGCAGCCTTGTTATCTAAGGAGGTTTATGACATCATCAAAAAGAATGCAGTTGAATTAGACGAAGCGATCATTTACGATCGGGACTTCGGTTACGATTACTTTGGTTTCAAAACCTTAGAGAAATCATATCTATTAAAGTTAGAAGGTGCAATCGCAGAACGCCCACAACATATGTTAATGCGCGTCGCAGTCGGTATCCACGGAGAAGACATCGCAGCGGCTATTGAAACCTATAATTTATTGTCGGAGCGCTGGTTTACACACGCTACGCCAACCTTGTTTAACGCAGGTACTCCGAAGCCTCAAATGTCTTCTTGTTTCTTGTTAACAATGCAAGATGATTCCATCGAAGGAATCTACGATACATTGAAGCAAACAGCTAAGATTTCACAGTCTGCGGGTGGTATCGGTTTGAGCATCCACAACATCCGTGCGACAGGCTCATATATCAAAGGAACAAACGGAACATCGAATGGTATTATTCCTATGTTGCGTGTATTTAACGATACAGCGCGTTACGTAGATCAAGGTGGTGGAAAGCGTAAAGGATCTTTCGCGATCTATTTAGAGCCTTGGCATGCCGATGTGTTCGAATTCTTGGAATTGAAGAAGAATCACGGTAAAGAAGAAATGCGTGCGCGTGATTTGTTCTACGCCCTTTGGATTCCAGATTTATTCATGAAGCGCGTAGAGAGCAACGAAGAGTGGTCGCTATTCTGCCCGCACGAGTGTCCAGGTTTGTCTGATGTTTACGGGGATGAGTTTGAAGCATTATATTCGAAGTATGAATTAGCGGGTAAAGCACGTTCCGTCGTGAAAGCACAAGAACTTTGGTTCAAAGTGTTAGAGTCGCAAACAGAGACAGGTACACCATACATGTTGTACAAAGATCACGCGAACAATAAGTCTAACCAAAAGAACTTAGGAACAATCAAGTCTTCGAACCTA
>CANHKE010000288.1 GCA_947461155.1 Cytophagaceae bacterium
AATTGGACAAACGGACCAAATTTACCTAAGCGAACAGATATTTTTTTACCTGATTCTGGATCCACACCGAGTTCGCGACCTCCGCCAACGGAACTACGGGCGATTGATTTACTATCTTCAATGGTTTTGTGAAATGAACCGTAGAAATCCTTCATCAACTTAACCCAAGGTAATTTACCTTTAGCGATATTGTCAAATTCGTCTTCCATTTCAGCGGTAAACGTAAAATCGACAACATCTTGAAAATTCTCCACTAAGAAATCAGTCACAAGCGTCCCAATATGCGTAGGGAAAAGTTTTGATTTTTCAGTACCAACAATCTCGGTTGCTTTCACGCCGGCAATTTCATCGTCCTTCAGTGTCCATGTTTGAAAAGAACGCTCACGACCTGCGCGATCTTCTTTCTCCACATAAGCACGTTTGATAATGGTTGAAATCGTAGGCGCATAGGTAGACGGTCGGCCTATCCCTTTTTCCTCCAATGCCTTAACTAAACTGGCTTCTGTATAACGTGGTGCAGGACGCGTAAAGCGCTCTTGTGCTTTTAATTCATCCAAATCAAGTATCTGACCGATAGACAGGGGAGGCAACATATCTTTGTTTTCCTCATCATCGTCATCATCTTTACCTTCTAAATAGGCCTTTAAAAAACCTTCGAAGGCAATAACTTCACCTTGAGCCACTAAAATTTCAGTGGTTGTTGATATTTCAATTTGTGCCGTCGTACGCTCCAATAGAGCGTCAGCCATTTGAGAAGCAATCGCGCGCTTCCAAATCAATTCATATAATTTACGTTCGCGGGAATCACCTCCCAAAGTACTCAACGCAAAGTCCGTAGGCCGTATGGCTTCGTGAGCTTCCTGAGCGCTATCCGACTTCGTTTTAAACTGTCTTGCATGATGGAATTTATCTCCATATGCATTCTCAATGGCTACTTTCGCTTTGTCACGCGCTTCTTGAGAAAGCATGGTGGAATCCGTACGCATGTAGGAGATACGACCTGATTCATATAATTTCTGGGCAATCGACATGGTTGTAGCCACGGCATACCCTAATTTCCGAGATGCCTCTTGCTGCAACGTAGATGTGGTAAATGGCGGCGCAGGCGTTTTTTTCGCTGGCTTGGTCTCTAAATTTTTGATGGAGAATTGCGCTCCTACACACTTTTTTAGAAACTCAAGTGCTTCGCCTTCGGTCGCAAAACCCTTTGAAAGCTCTGCTTTCAATACTTTTTTTCCTGGTAAGTCAAATAATGCTTGCACCTTAAATGAAGCCGCTGCTTCGTGTTTTTCAATTTCCCGCTCGCGGTCTACGATTAAACGAACAGCTACGGATTGAACACGACCAGCTGATAGGCCCTTTTGAACTTTAGACCACAAAACAGGTGATAACTCAAACCCAATTAAACGGTCCATGATGCGACGCGCTTGCTGAGCATTTACTAAATCCATATCAATTTCGCGGGGTTGCTCAATTGCCTTAAGGATCGCACTTTTCGTGATTTCACGAAAAACGATACGTTTCGTATTATCTTTTAAATTTAACGCTTCCTTTAAATGCCAAGAAATGGCTTCTCCCTCACGGTCGTCGTCAGTCGCTAACCACACCTCTTCAGATGATTTAGCTAAGCTTTTTAATTCAGAAATCACTTTTGTCTTATCCGGAGATACGACATAAGTGGGATGAAAATCATGCTCAATATCTATGACTTTGTCACCTTTGGTAGGTAAATCCCGTACATGACCGAAGGAAGATTTGACGATGAAATCTTTACCCAAATAACCTTCTATCGTTTTTGCTTTAGCAGGGGACTCAACAATGACCAAATTTTTTGCCATTAGATATTATTTATAGGTTGAATTTTAGAAAAGATTTCAAATATAGAACCTTAAAATGTATTTGTACACAAATCAAGACAAAGCACTAAAAAAAATCTAAATTTTTATATTATTCCGGAATATTACCAATCCGTATCCGTGAATTGATGTTTAATCGGAACCCAATATAATTAAAAGTCCCATTGGTAAAATTAGCAATCGCCTCTAACCGCAATACTTTAATCACCCCATCTAAACCATAGCCAACCTCCTGATAAAATAATTGCTGCCGAGGTAAATAAACGGCATTGGCAATCAATAACTCTTTGATGTAGGCCTTTTTTGTACCCAAAAGTGGCTTCAACCATAAGTTGGTGAACTGAAACTGCGACAAGGCCTCAACGTAATTCCCAGCCGTACTATACGCATAGTGATTCACATTTAAGCGCTGATTCGCACCCGTCGTGAAATTCTGATAGTAGCCGATTAACCGGTGTGAGGCCAACATATCTCCAGTCTGCACCAGATTCATTCCTCCATTAAAATGTTTATAATCCATGAAATAGGCAGGTGCCTTACCAAAAAACGTACCTGCGTTAATGATAAAACCTGACTTAACCCAAGGGGAAAGATTTGTATTCTGCATATAGCTTATTTCCAAATGCTGGAAATCTGTGTTTGATTGGAAAACATGCGGCCAACCCGCCCGGTATTTTACTTGTATAAGCGGGGAGGATCCCCAATCGGAATACCGATATCCATTTTGATATGACCTACTCAGAAATGGCCTAAACATTAAATTAACTTGCGTCACAAGTGCATGATGGCTGGTAAAACCTGCCGTCTTAAATTCTTCGTTTGTCGGATTATTTCCACTAAACGTTCGATTTAAATAGTTGATCCAATAGTAGTCATTGGTATTATCCATTTGACTCCGGTAGGCATATTCGGCAAATAACTTATAATAAAACGAAGACGAAATCCGCTTGATCGCACTAAAATTCACATATTCCTTCCGATATATTTTCATCGGATTATTTTTAAGTAACAGACTAGACAACGAATTCATTTCAGGTGAAATCGAATTATCCGGATTATACTGAGCGACAAAATCACCCATAGAAACGGCCACATCTGATTTTTCAGTAACGTATTTCAATTTGTAATAACCTGTATTACGATCAATTCCGAATGCGCGCCGACCCAGCACCTCGGTTTCCAAAAATCGATAGGGGGCCCAACGTTTACGCATAACAAAGCCGATATTCGAAACAAATCCTTCGACGGTATTGTAATTGGAATCAAAAACAGGTGATTTATAATATATTTCCCATGGGTAATATGTTTCATTCCGTTTGCCAAAAAAGAAGGACCGA
>CANHKE010000289.1 GCA_947461155.1 Cytophagaceae bacterium
CGAGGAAGCCATAGAGGACCTATTGAGCTAGTTGGCGCGCCAACAACTTCTGCATATACTTTCCGAGAATATCGAATTCTAAATTCACGCGATCGCCTACTTTCATTTGGTGAAAAATCGTGTGCTCGTAGGTGTACGGAATGATTGCCACGGAAAACGTTTCCGATCCAGACTCAACAACCGTTAAGCTCGTTCCATTCACACAAATAGAGCCTTTTTCGACCGTCACATGGCCAGCTGGGTATTGAAAATGATATTCCCAAGAACCATCATGTGTTTTAATGGATGTGCAAATTCCCGTCAAATCCACATGTCCTTGCACGATATGACCATCGAACCGACCATTTGCTGGCATGCAGCGTTCTAGATTCACTTTTTGGCCGATCGTTAAATCCCCCAGATTTGTTTTTTGCAAGGTCTCTTGGATCGCGGTTACGCGGTATTGCGGGGATTTGATTTCGACTACGGTCAGGCAAACGCCGTTATGGGCGAGCGACTGGTCGATTTTCAATTCATCCGTAAATGGAGAAGAAAACCAAAAATCAACATTGGTGCCCAGCGCTTGTTTGCTTTCCAAAACGCCCATCGATTCCACAATACCTGTAAACATGTGATTAATTTTATATTTTTACGAACCCAAATTTACACGCATTCCTATGAAATTCAATCGCTGGTTCTTGATTCTCGTACCAATTCTTGCCTTAATCATTTACGTGAGCCTACCTGAAAGCCAGCCAGCGCCTGCGCGATCAACAGCAGATTCATTAGCCAGCGTGGAATCCCGCCAGGCGAAAGACGAAAATTTCAGGACGGCAGAAGATTCTCCTATCCCCAATAAAGCCCAATTCAAAGGACTAAGCTATTTTCCCTACCACGCTTCGTGGTCGCTCCTGTTCGACGTGAAGCGGGCAACGAAGATGGGGAAAATTGCCTTACAAATGACGGATGGCGGACTGGATTCCTTGATCCAGTTTGGCGAAATTTCAGCGAATATTCAAGGAAAAATGGTTTCACTGGTGGTTTACCAACACGACTCTGGGGATTTTTTCATCCCTTTTAAAGACAAAACCGCCCCCACAGAAACCTATGGAGGCGGTCGGTATTTGGAGTTACCCCTAACAAATTTGAAAGACAACCAACTGCGTGTTGATTTCAATCAAGCTTTTTTTCCTTATTGTGCCTATAATAGCACCTTTGCGTGTCCGATCCCCCCGAAAGCAAATAATCTTAACATTCGCGTGGAAGCGGGTGAGCGCAATCCCTAATTCGCTTTTCGAACAAAAGAGGCGCCGGATACATCCTGGCTGACCACTGGATTTCCGCGATATGAAATTTTGGATGCACCAGATGCTTCTACACGTAATGTCTTTTGCACGTTTAATTCTACATGACTTGCGCCGCTGGCATCTACGTCAACATCCCGTGCGATCATATCCGTTAAGATCATGTGACTGGCGCCTGATAAGTCAATTGTCAATTTTAATACTTGGCCCCTCATTTCTACCTTCGAAGCACCTGATAAATCAAGTAATAATTTATCGGCAACCAGTTTTGACGAATTCAATTTTGCGGCTCCAGTGACATGGATGCTCATCTCTTCTTCATCTGTAAATCCTTCTAAGGTAACTTTCGAAGCGCCACTAAATTCAGCATCCTTCAAGCGCGGCATGGTGATATTGAGAACAATTTTATTGGAACCACCTTTCCAGCTCCCCCATTTGGACCAATACGAACTTTCCAATGAAACCTCGAGTGTGGAACCGTGTACATCCACTTCGATTTCGTCCAAATCATCTGCATTACCAGTAGCAGAAATGGCATAGGTGCTGCCTTTGAAAATATGTACTTCGAAGGCGTGGCCGATCTCGAGGGAAGAGAAATTGCCAACTTTGAATTTTTTAGTGGTTAGGTCGGCCGTGGCCATCAAGTTGATGGAGATTCCAAGCGCCGCGATTAAAAAGTAGATCGATTTTTTCATATGTTTTTTTTTACGGTTGGCAAGATGTCTCACTCCCCCAATTGGTTGCATGCTACTTTAAAATAGTCCAAGATTCTTTCTTTCCAAGGGCATTGGCATTGATGGCGTGAGCCGATGCGTACTTTTTACCGCGTAAAGATTCCGAGACATTTAGGTCCATGCGCGCCTTACGATCAATCCAAACCGTCGCCATTTTTACCTTCATCCCGGTGGCATCTAATTCGGATTGATCATACGTAGAAGCGAGCAAAGCATCTGAACGGCCGTCCATTTTCAAACTATGAAAATCACGTAGAATCACCTCCATTTTTGCCGCGTCGAAACCAGAAATTTCCGTACGACCACTTCCACCTAACTCCACTTTGCGCAAATCGGGCGTTTCAATCGTGACAGTCACATTGCTGGGAAGCGATTTCAATCGCAACAAACTACCATCCACGGAGGCTAATTTGCTCCAGTTTCCCACGGGGTCTGAAGATTCCATGGAGATTTTGTATTCAGAAGCTTGCTTGATTTGAATCTTGGCAGCATCTGTTTGGCTAATTTCTACTTGCGTAAATGGTTCAATAGTTTTCGAAATTGAGAAGTTGGACGTCGATTCATTCGCATCGTCGGAATCCTCAGAATCAGAAGAATCACTTGATTGACTAGGTTCACGATTCAAACAGGTCAAGCCTTTGTCTTGGGAGAATTTCCATTGAGAGCCAACAAATTGATCCCCATTATCTTCATTAAAATACCCTCCGTCTAACACATTATCGATGAAATACCCAAACTGACGCGTCATTCCAAACGTCACCCCATAAGGAATTAAGATCTTCACTTTCATCCGTTGGTTTCGGAACTTTAAATTCTGAAGACCGAAATGGCTATCCAAAACAAGCTTGTTGCCTTTTTGAACAAATTGATACTTAATCGCTTTTGCATTCGCTTCGGCTTCATTGCGTGTGCGTCCATTGGACTTCGCGAATTGGATGATTTGAATGGTTTTCCCGTCATATCCCTCCAGCGTGATTTGTGCTCGGGAAAATCCACCCCGATTAAAATCATGTTCCTCATCATCATCTAAAATTTCTTCTGCCAGGGCATTTTCTCCTAATAATTTTTCCCAAAGTGATTCATTGGATTCCCGATTTACATCGAACACATAGGTGGAATCAGATGTAATCTCTTTCATTTGGTTCACCGAAGCAGTCCGTTGGAA
>CANHKE010000290.1 GCA_947461155.1 Cytophagaceae bacterium
CCCGCGGGCCATCCGTTTTTACCAAAAACAGGGTTTTGAAGAATTTGATCAGCACATCTTTCAACTTGGGGATGAGGCACAAACGGATATTATGATGAAACTTAACTTACCTGATTAGCAAAAGGCTGTTGGTAAAAACGCTTCCCCGTCGCCTGATACAACGCATTCGCCATCGCCCCAAAAATCGGAGGGAACGGTGGCTCCCCTAAGCCGGTAGGATCCATCTCGTTTTTCACAAAATGCACATCAATTTTCTTCGGCGCTTCATTGTGTCGAATCATGCGATAGCTATCCAGATTACGCTGGTCGGTCCGACCATCCGTTAAGGTCAACTGACCAAACAAGGCATTTCCAATCCCGTCAATCGCCGCACCTTCTGCCATGTTTTTCGCACCTTCCGGATTCACGACCACGCCACAATCTAAAGCAGAAGTCACCTGATCTACCATAACTTGCCCATCCTTCACACGTAAATCGATTACCTGTGCCGCATAGGAATTATGACAGAAATAGGCCGAAACGCCACGTTTTTTACCTGCGTTCTCTGGTTTACCCCAGCCAGATTTATCGCGAACTAATTCCAAAACACCCATGTAACGGCTCGCATCGTAATCGTTTGTTCTCCCTACCGGGTTATCTTTGGCCCGCTGCAATAATTCCAAACGGAACGCAATCGGATCCTTGCCCATGTATTCTGAAACCTCATCTAAAAACGACTGTTCAGCCGCAGCATTAAAATTGGAACGCGGTGCGCGGAAAGCCGCGATGGTGATGTTTGATGGAATTACCCAGCTCTCCGCCAAATAATTATCAATGGCGCCTGCGGGAAACCGATTCGCATGTAAGGGCGATTCAGGAACGCCACCGCCTTTTGCATGGAAAGCGATCAATTTCTTATTCTCATCAAAAGCCGCGCGGTATGATAATTGATATAATGGACGATAATTACCCCCACTCACATCATCTTCACGTGAATATATAAGTTTGATTGGAGCGTTAGCTTGTTTTGAAATCAAAGCAGCTTCGATCATGTAATGACCATATGCACGACGACCAAATCCACCACCCATTCTTGCTAATTGAATCGATATATTTTCTTTGGGAATTCCTAAACGAGCGACCATCGAAGGCACCATCATATCCGGTATTTGAATCGGGGCTACGAAACGAACTTTGTCCCCGTGGAAGTGCGCAAAGGTATTGGTAGGCTCCATAATATTATGTGCTAAAAATGGTGCCGTATAGGTTCGCTCAATCACATGTTTTGCCTCTGAGAATGCCTTTTCTGGATCCCCGTCTCTACGCTCAATTTTGCCAGGCTTTTTGCCCATTTCAAGCATTTGAGCATATTGCTTTTTCGTACTTTCTAAGCCCGATGGAATCGTCTTTTCCTGGTTATTTTGTCCCATCTCCTTCGTTTCAGGAGCCACTTCCCAAACCGCTTTGACTTTCTTCCGAGCATTCATCACCTCCCAAGTTGACCTGCCTACAACAGCAATCACTTCATTAAACGAACGCGTGTCAAAACCCGCAAATTTATGATCTTCATTAAAAACTTTGATCGAAAATATATCCACGATTCCAGGCATCTTCTTTGCTGCCGTCCCATCAAATGATTTCAGTCGCATACCAAAAGCCGGCGGGCGTTCTGTCATTGCAAATAACATCCCCGGTTCACTGTAATCCATGCCAAACAAGGGTTTGCCCTGCACAATTTTGGCCGCTTCCACATTCTTCTGCGGGCTACCTATTAAACGAAAGGATTCATTTCCTTTTAAAACAATATCTTTCGGGATAGGCAATTTGGCTGCAGCAGCAGCGAAAGTTCCATAGCTCTCCGACTTCCCACTGAACGCGTGCACCACCATCCCATTCGATGAAGTCAATTCTGAAATTGGCAAATTCCAAGCCTGACTCGCAGCTGTCAAAATCATTTGGCGGGCCGCAGCACCCACCGTCCGTAATGGTTTCCAAGCTGTACGAATACCTTGGCTCCCACCGGTAAATTGGCGCGGGAAAGCTTTGGGGTCATAATTTCCTTGTTCCACCTCCACTTGTTTCCAATCTACATCCAATTCCTCCGCGATCAACATCGGTAAGGAAGTCATTACATTTTGGCCAAACTCAGGATTGGGAGAAAATATTTTGATTGAATTATCCGAGGCAATTTTGATAAAACTAGTCACCTCTTGCCAAACAGGTTCGATATTCAATTCCCCCAAAGAATCTACCGGCTTCGCACTCGCGAACCATGAAATACCAAGCATCATACCACCTCCCGATAGCGATGAAACTTTCAAGAACGAACGTCTACTATAATTTGATTCTGTCTTTTTCATTATTTCGTAGCGGCTAGTTGGATGGCTTTCTTAATACGGGTATAGGTTCCGCACCGACAAATATTTCCGGTCATGAAATTATCGATATCTTCTTCGGTAGGCTTTGGGTTATTTTTCAAAAGTGCGGCGGCGCTCATGATTTGGCCAGACTGGCAATAACCACATTGCGCGACATCTTCCGCAATCCAGGCTTTTTGAACAGGATGATCTGCTTTTTCAGCTAAACCCTCTATCGTCGTAATTTCTTGATTCGCTAGCGCCGAAATAGGCAATTGACATGAGCGAACAGCCTCACCATTCAAGTGGACGGTACACGCGCCGCATGACCCGACGCCACAACCGTATTTAGTCCCTTTCATTTCCAGTACGTCCCGAAGTACCCACAAAAGGGGCATGTTTTCGTCCACCATAACGGTGTGGGATTTCTTGTTAATGCGCACAGTAAATTTCTTAATCATAGTCTCCGTATTTGACGCAATTTATAGGTTTCTTTTGGGCAAAAATTACACAAAACAAACAATTGCCCCTACCCACTCATCATTTTTTACTTCCGCATGCAACGATATGATGTGAAATTGCATGTACAAATTTCAACTTCCTTTTGCTTACATGCGCATTCTATTTTTACTCCTAATTGCTAGTATTTCCGCCTTCGGTCAAAATTCCCTCCACCTGCGCTTGCAAGATACACAGCAAGAAGCCCTGCCTTTTGCGACCGTACTTTTGCGAAAAACAACGGATTCTAGCCTCGTAAAGGGGATGAATACCGACGAAAATGGTGTGCTGCACGCCACCAAATTACCGCTCGGAACGTTTACCCTAACCATAC
>CANHKE010000291.1 GCA_947461155.1 Cytophagaceae bacterium
GAGACATTCCCTGGCGCATAAATTCAACAATTAAAAAGGAACCGAGCGTCTTCATGACAAATTCTCCCAAACCCGTCGCACAAGCACCACCTACTTCATCATCGCAAAAAACAGCACCGCCAATAATCGGAGAGTCTCCCACGCGGCCATGCATTTTAAACGCCATGCCACTCGTCGAACACGCACCGGCGATTTCTCCCGCTTTTCCTAAGGCCAATAACCCAATGGTATCGTGGCGCTCAATATTCACTTTCGTTTCGTATTTAGATTCCTTTTTCCAAGCCTCCCATGCTTTTTTTGACTTTTCGGTCAATAAATTTTGCTGCTTAAATCCTTGCGATAAAGCAAATTGTAAGGCTCCAGCTCCCGAAAGCATCACATGTGGCGTTTTTTCCATTACCGCGCGTGCGACTGAAATCGGATGCATGATGCCCTCTAAAAATGTGACTGACCCCGCATTACCTAAATGATCCATGATGCATGCATCCAATGTCACATGGCCATCGCGATCCGGATACCCACCATAACCCACTGTCGTTTCCTCCGGGTTCGCCTCGGGTACCCAAGCACCTGCTTCCACGCCGTCTAAGGCTTTTCCGGTTTGCATGATTTTATCCCAACCAGCTTTGGTCCCTTCTTCATTTTTCCAGGTAGCAATCACAATAGGTTCTGAACTTTGATTGGTAGGGAGCTGACTCATGGCACCCATGAGGCCAGCGGATTGTAGAAATTGTCTTCTTTTCATGTAAAGGCTTCGTTGATGAATGTCAATTAAATTTAAATTATTTGTTGGTTGTTCTACAATTGCGTAAAATTGCCTTTCTAAAAGTAAAAAAAATCTTAGAAAATTTATCGTTCATCATCAATCGTTTCTATGAACTTATTCAAAAAGGTGTTTCCCCTCTTGCTCACCCTGTGTGTCACGTATGGTCTATCTAATTCCTGGGGCACCATCCCGCCATTCGGGAAATTATTAAGCCCTTTTCATGGGTTTTGGCAAAATGCAGAAGCACCTGATACAGGCGAGCCTACCGAAGAGATGTTGCAAATTCCTGGTTTGGAAAAAGAAGTCAAAGTCGTTTACGACGAAATGGGAATTCCCCACATTTTTGCTGAAAATGATCACGACTTATATGTTGCACAAGGGTATTTAACGGCCAAAGATCGCTTATGGCAAATGGAATTTCAAACGCATTTCGCCGGTGGTCGCATTTCCGAAATTGTAGGCGAAAAAGGATTGGCATCTGATCAGTTCCAGCGGCGCATGGGTTCTGTTTATGGAGCCGAGCAATCCTTTGAAGGAATGAAATCAGACCCGAAATCAAAGGTCGCTTTGGAAGCATATTCCGATGGAGTGAATGCCTACATCAATTCACTGGATGAACGCAAGCTGCCACTTGAATATAAACTATTAAATTATTCACCTGAACCTTGGTCTCCAATCAAAAGTGCCCTATTCTTAAAGAATATGTCATTTGTTTTGGCTTCCGGCACAGATGATTTGAAAATGACCAATATTTTGCGTCAATACGGTCGGGAAGTTGCCGAAAATCTATTCCCTAATTACCCGTTTGAAGAAAGTCCAATAATACCGACTGGTTCTCCAGTGGACTTCAAACCCGTACCAATTCCGGCGAGTCCCAAAGATTTTATGGGTTTAGGCAGCGCGATGCAAACGCCTGAAAAAGATCCCAACATCGGCTCGAATAACTGGGCGGTTTCTGGTAATAAAACGGTTTCAGGCATGCCGATTTTAGCAAATGACCCCCATTTGACTTTATCGTTGCCATCGATTTGGTACCAAATGCAATTAGTTGCGCCTGGTGTGAATGTGTACGGATCGACGATGCCAGGAACGCCAAACATCATTACAGGTTTCAATAAGGATATCGCTTGGGGCGTAACGAACGTCGGATCCGATGTGTTAGACTGGTATCAAGTCAAATTTAAAGACGCATCTAAGCTGGAATACTGGCACGGCGGTCAATGGAAAAAAACCAAACTACGGATTGAAACCTTTAAGATTAAAGGGAAAAAGGATTTTGTCGACACGGTATTTTTTACCCACCACGGTCCTGTTGTTTATTTGAGCCACGAAAAAGCGTTTCGATCGAATATCCCAGTTGGTCACGCCCTTCGCTGGATTGCCCATGAGAAGTCCCAAGAATTAACGACATTTTATCAGTTAAATCGGGCAAAGAATTATACGGATTACACAGAGGCTCTTCGCTATTATTCTGCTCCTGCACAAAACTTTGTGTTTGCAAGTAATGAGGGGGACATTGCTTTGTGGGTGAACGGAAAGTTTCCATTAAAGTCAAAATTACAAGGGAAGTATTTGATGGATGGAACGGATCCGGCGGCCGACTGGCACGGATTTATTCCGCAAGCGCACAATCCACATGTGAAAAATCCAGCGCGTGGATTTGTGAGTTCGGCTAATCAATTTTCAACGGACCCTTCATATCCCTATTATTTAGGTTGGCAATATGCCCCCTCAGAACGCGGTCGGCGCATCAACGAGCGCCTAGGTGCGATGAGCAAAGTGACGATTGATTCATTGCGAGGTTTGCAAAATGATAATTACAACATTCGGGCACGCAAATTATTGCCGTTGTTATTGGCACAGGTAAATTCGAATGACAAGGCAATAGGTGAATTGAAAAAATGGAATCTGCAAAATTCGGCCGAGTCCATTGGGGCAACTATTTTTGAGACATGGACCTTAACCTTGCAATCGTTTTTATGGGATGATGAATTTGAATCAGATGAAAAAGTGCCCATGAATCGCCCTGCGATGGATCGGACGATTCATTTAATCGAACATGAGGCGAATGCGCGCTGGTGGGATAATGTGAAAACAAAGAAGAAGGAAACGATGCAAGAGATCTTGACCACTTCCTTTCAAGCCGCTATAGATACCTTGCAAAAGCATCATGGCGCGATGGGTGCGGAATGGGCTTGGGCCAAGCATAAAGAAACGGGTGTTCGCCATTTGATTCCTGGCATGGATGCGCTGAGTCGTTTACACATTCCCGTGGGTGGAGGCGGATCGATCGTCAATGCGACGACCACAAAAACAGGCCCTTCGTGGCGCTTTATTGTGGAACTTTCAATGAAAGGTACGCCAAA
>CANHKE010000292.1 GCA_947461155.1 Cytophagaceae bacterium
ATTGGATTATCCGGGTATCGGACCGATGCACGCAAATTTATCCAAAACGGGACGTGCCCGGTTTTTTGGTATCACAGATGCGGAGGCATTGGACGCAGCCGTTGAATGTTCTGTGTTGGAAGGCATTATTCCCGCTTTGGAGACGGCACATGCCTTGGCCGTTTTTGGTAAATTACAAGCTAAACCGAATGAAGTAATTGTTGTGAATTTATCCGGTAGGGGTGATAAAGATTTGTCGACGTATCAGCAGCACTTAAAATTGAATGACTAAAATGAATCGGATAACGAAATTATTTGCGGAGGCGACGGAGCCTATTTTGAATGTATATGCGACGGCGGGGTACCCAAATTTGGGGGATACGATGACGGTTTTGCATGCATTGCAAGCAGGTGGTGTGGATATTATTGAGATTGGGATGCCGTATTCGGATCCGGTGGCGGATGGTGAGACGATCCAACAGTCGAATCAGGTTTCATTGGATCAAGGGATGTCGGTGGCGCAATTATTTACACAATTGAAAGATATGCGTCAAACGGTGACGGTTCCGGTGTTACTGATGGGTTATATCAATCCGGTTTTGCAATACGGTGTGGAGGCATTTTGTAAAAAATGTGCAGAAGTGGGGATAGATGGATTGATTTTGCCTGATTTGCCGATGGCCGAATATGAGTCGGAATACCAAGCTACTTTTGAGCAATATGGATTGTATAATATCTTTTTGATTACGCCTCAGACAACGGATGCGCGCATTAAGCAGATCGATGCAATAAGCAAAGGATTCATTTACATGGTATCGTCTGCGAGTACAACTGGTGCGAAAACGGGGATTTCAAGTGATCAGGAGGTTTATTTTAACCGAATCAACGCAATGCAATTGAAAAACCCGCGCTTGATTGGATTTGGTATTTCGGACCGAGCGAGTTTCTTGAAAGCATCTGAATCTGCGGCTGGAGCGATTATCGGCAGTGCATTTGTGAAGTTGCTGGGGAATGCCCAAGATCTTCACAACGAGATTGTTGGCTTTGTTCAACGTATCAAAGGGAAAAATTAATGGAATGTTTTTAGAAAGAAATATTTTTTCTATCTTTGCAACCCAATCAGCAATTTTATGTACGAAGTGACCGCTAAGTGCTGATATTACACAAAATAAAAAGTCAGATGAGTGATTTAATTAAATTTGTAGAAGCTGAGAATGCAACGCGTAGAGCTGAGCATCCAGAATTTGCTGCTGGAGACACAGTAAATGTGCACGTGAAGATCCGTGAGGGTAATAAGGAGCGTATTCAGGTGTTTCAAGGTTTGGTAATCCAACGTAAAAATTCAGGAGCTGGTGAGACATTCACCGTTCGTAAAATTTCTAATGGAATTGGTGTTGAGCGTATCTTCCCAATCTTGTCTCCAAACATTGACAAAATTGAAGTAATGCGTCGTGGTCGTGTACGTCGTGCGCGTTTGTTCTACATGCGTGGCAAGCAAGGAAAAGCGGCTCGTGTAAAAGAGAAGAAAAAATAGGTTTGAGAATTTTTTATATAAAAAAAAGCTGTTCAGAAATGAACAGCTTTTTTTGTTTGTGGGAATCAGTAGGAATGGGGAAGCGCCGACTTTTAAACATAGTTTAAACCTATTTACATATGAAATCTAGTTCCTCGAACCGTCGGAAGTTCCTTCATGACGCGAGTTTGTTAAGCGGATTGGCCTTTATGCCAGCGCTGAAAGATGCGACCTCTTCCTTTGTTACGGTGGGACCTCAAAAAGTCATTGCGCCTCGCTTGCGATTTGGTGTTGTGGGGATAAACCATGGACATATATATTCGATGGCGAATTCCATCATCCGCGGAGGTGGGGAGTTTGTTTCATATTATGCGAAGGAGCCGGATTTGATTAAGGATTTTGCCAAACGGTATCCACAGGCGAAACTCGTAAAAAGCGAGGCAGAGGTGTTGGAGGATCCGTCCATCAAATTGATTTTAAGCTCGATTACGCCGCATGAACGTGCGCCACTTGGTATTCGCGTCATGCAACACGGAAAAGACTACATGGTCGATAAACCGGGGATTATCAGTTTAGAGCAATTGGCAGAAGTGCGCAAGGTTCAAAAAGAAACGAAACGTATTTATTCCATTTCATTTAGTGAACGTTTTGAAAATAAGGCGACGGAGCTAGCGAGCCAATTAGTTGCCCAAGGTAAGATTGGCAAAGTCATGCAGACTTTAGGTACGGGACCTCACCGCATGAGTGTAAATTCGCGTCCCGACTGGTTTTTTGATACGAAATATTATGGTGGAATTATCACCGATATTGCCTCGCATCAGGTAGATCAATTTTTGCATTTCACGGGATCGACGCAAGGAGAAGTGGTCGCTTCGCAAATTGCGAACCATCACCATCCGCAGTATCCTAAATTTCAGGATTTCGGGGATTTGATGTTGCGCAGCAATAAGGGATCTGGTTACATTCGGGTGGACTGGTTTACGCCGGATGGACTGAATACGTGGGGCGATGGCCGGTTGACCATTTTAGGGACGGATGGCTATATCGAAGTCCGGAAGAATACAGATATCGCCTCGCCACATGGTACCGGAAGTCATTTGTACATTGTGAACAATAAAGAGACTTTGTATGTCGACTGCAAAGATGTGAATTTGCCGCATGGCGAATTGCTTGTAGATGATGTGTTGAATCGTACAGAGACGGCGATGACTCAGGCGCATTGTTTCTTGTCGACGGAATTAGCATTAATTGCACAGAAAAACGCAACAAACATATCCATCAAAGCATGAAAAGGAGAAAATTTATCAATAACATAGCTTTGGGAGCCGTGGGTACCCTTGGATTCCCTACAATCGTTCCAGCTCATGTGTTGGGCGGAAAAGATGCCCCAAGTAATAAAATTAACATTGGGCAAATCGGCTGCGGGCGGATTGCGCGGACACATGATTTGCCGGGAACATGGAAGCATGAGAAGGCGCGGATCATGGCAGTGTGCGATTTGGACCGTCATCGGACAGAAGAGACCAAGCAATTAGTCGAGGAGTATTACACGAAAAAAACGGGGCAGTCCAATTACATCGATGTCAAAATGTATGACGATTACCGAGAGATGTTGCAGAATAAGGATATCGATGCA
>CANHKE010000293.1 GCA_947461155.1 Cytophagaceae bacterium
ACCTGATGGCGAATCTGCCAAACCGTTTCGAGGGGGATAGATTGAATTGTCATGACCGTAAAATTAGTAGAAAATAGGTGTAAATGAGGAAGAAAATTGCCAACTAGCATCCATGGAAATCTATTTGCTTGCCTGTGCTTGGGCGGTTTACTTTTTTGTACATAGTTTTTTAGCGGCGAACCGCGTGAAAAAATGGGTGGAAATGACACTGCCAAAAGCCTTTCGTTTTTACCGAATTGGCTACAATATTATCGCATTTTCAAGCTTATTACCCTTGCTTTTTTGGAGTATCACTACCCCAAATACTGCCTTAAATTTTCCTGCGTGGTCAAGGTATCCGGGTGCATTTTTCGTCGCGTTCGGTTTGTATTTACTCATTCGCGCCTTTCAAGCATTTGATGGCGCTGAATTTCTGGGATTGAAGGAAGAAGCAACACCCAAATTAGTCCAAAAAGGAATGTATCAATACGTACGCCATCCACTTTACTTAGCCACAATCGTGCTAATATTCGGTCTATTTTTATGTCTTCCTACCCAAAAAATGGCATTAACATTACTCATATCCTACACGTACATTGGCATAGGTTACCGTTTGGAAGAACGAAAATTAATAGCCATTTTCGGTGCTGAATACCTGGCTTATCAACAACGGGTCAAGGCCCTCATTCCTTATATTGTCTAATATGAATCCACATTTCCCAGCCTTTAAACGCTTGATTACAAACCCGGTTTTATTCAAGTTTTTTATCTTTCAAAAGCTTTCTGCGGCATTTTGGGCCGGGCTTTCGATTGCACATTTTGATGAAAAAACGTGCGTCGTTCGCGTGAAATATTCTTGGTTTAGCCAAAATCCCTTTCGTTCGATTTACTTCGCCGTCGAGGCGATGGCCGCCGAAATGAGCGCGGGGATGCTGGCCTTTGGTCAGGTATATAAACGCAATCCAGCAGTGAGTATGTTGGTGGAAAAAGTGGAGGCCAACTTCACCAAAAAGGCGACGGGCGTTGTGCTTTTCACTTGCGAAGATGGGCTAGCTTTTCAAGCGGCGGTAGATGAAGCCCTCGGGAACAAAACGGGCTCGAAATTAGTTTCCAAATCCATAGGTCGAAATGCAGACGGTATTCAAGTCGCCGAATTTACCTTCACATGGACCTTTAAAGCAAAGAACAACATATGACATCATACGAATTACATTTGGCAGGCTCCCGCGGAGCGGCCGACCACGGCTGGTTAAAAAGTTTTCACACCTTCAGTTTTGCGAATTACTACGAACCGAAACGGATCCACTTTGGTGCGCTACGCGTTTTAAATGATGATACCGTTTCGGGCGGGATGGGCTTTGGCCAGCATCCACATGACAACATGGAGATCATCAGTATTCCACTGGAAGGAGATCTGGAGCACAAGGACAGCATGGGAAATACGACCGTGATTAATAGCGGGGATATTCAAGTGATGAGCGCGGGAACGGGGATTTACCATAGCGAGTATAATCGAAATAAGGATGCGACGGTCAAATTTTTACAGATTTGGGTATTCCCAAACAAGAAAAATGTAACGCCGCGTTACGATCAAATCACGTTAAATCCGGCGGATCGTGTCAACCAATTTGAACAAATTTTATCGCCAAATCCAGAAGATGCGGGTGTTTGGATACATCAAGATGCCTGGTTTCACATTGGGAAATTCGACGCAGGGGTATCGGCTGAATATAGCATCAAAAAGGCCGGAAATGGGCTTTATGTCTTTGTTTTAAGCGGCCAGGTGACTGTGGACGGGCATGCGATGGCTTCGCGTGATGGCTTAGGCATTCGCGATGCAGCTTCGGTTTCATTCAGCGAAATGAGTCAAGGTGCCGAAATTTTACTCATGGAAGTTCCCATGCAATTATGAAACATGTCGTGATTTTTGGGGGCAATAAAGATATTGTGGATTTGCTGGTGCGCTTAATTGCCAACTACCCTGAGTTCACGGCCAGTGGATTTCAGGATGCCCAGGAGGTATTAGCTCCTGGGATTCCAATGGATGTTTTGTTGCTGAGTAGCGGCGTTTCACCGGCCGATGAGGCACTCGTTCGCGACGCGGTTTCGGTTCCCATTATCCAGCATTTTGGTGGAGGGAGCGGCTTGTTGCGCGCGGAATTACAGCCGTTTCTTTAGGGTTTGGTAGCCCAAATAATCGCGTTTTCAATCAATTTCACGTAGTCTGGATTTGCCCAAACGTCTTTGGAGTGACCCATCGAGGTGTAGAACGTTTTGCCTTTCCCAACCGCTTTGTACCACGCTACTGGATGGGATTTCCCCATGCCAAAATTCTTATCAGTCATCCACAACATGTTGCCGCTCGGAAGGATTTTTTCGCCGTCGATTGCATATAAAATTTTAGCTTCCGGCTGGGTAAAAAACACATACCACTCGTCCGTGTTCGTCCAGGTTTTTGCCAAATTTGTGCTGAACGTCGAATCTACATTTTCCTGCATCGTTACTTCCGCTTTTTGGAATTGCGGGTTTAACGGATGGTGCGAGAATTTAGCGCCCAACAGGTTTTTTTCGTACCAATCCCAGTGGTGCGAATCATCGCCAGCACCGTGAATACCCATCAGTGATCCGCCGTTTTCCACATATTTTTCCAATGCGGCTTGTTGGCCATCATCCAGCACGCGTCCCGTGGAATTATTAAAGATCACCAATTTGAATTTGGCCAATTGCTCCGCATTGAAAACGCCACCTTCTTCAGTTTGGTAGATGGTCCACTGATTCTTTTTCGCAAGGTCATTGATGACCGGAATCGAGGCGTCGATGGATTCGCCGTGGCGGAAGCCAGTGGTTTTAGAAAAGACCAAAACGGCATTGGCGTTGGCCGGAATTTGAAGGCTCGGTTGCTCGGTTTCGTAGGAAACGGGAAAGCCATTTTTCACTTTGTACATGAAGGTGGCCATGGCGATTACGAGTAATATGAAGATACTTCCGATGGTCAAGCCGAGGATTTTGAAGAATTTTTTCATGGGGGGAAATTATCAGTTTTAAAGGTTTAAAAAAGGTTTTTTGGCCTTAGCTTTGGCAAAGCTTGGAGCTTTGCCAAAGCTAGATGGGCCGACTACGAAATATCCGTTGAAGCAATACGTAAGG
>CANHKE010000294.1 GCA_947461155.1 Cytophagaceae bacterium
AACTGGTTAGCCGAGGAATTTATTGCAGATGAGAATATTGATTTGCGTAAGGATCCAATGGCTTTACAGCGCTTAAAAGAAGCAGCAGAAAAAGCAAAAATTGAATTGAGTTCAAGTGCAGCTACTGAAATCAACTTGCCTTACATTATGCCAGTTGACGGTATTCCAAAGCACCTTGTTCGCTCATTATCAAAAGCAAAGTTTGAGCAATTAGCAGATAGCTTAATTCAGCGTACACTTGAGCCGTGTAAGCGTGCCATGAAAAATGCGGGTTACACGAATGCAGACATTGACGAAGTAATTTTAGTAGGGGGGTCAACACGTATTCCGCGTATTCAAGAAGAAGTAGAAAAATTCTTTGGAAAGAAACCTTCGAAAGGTGTTAATCCGGATGAAGTTGTGGCGATCGGTGCAGCAATCCAAGGGGGTGTTTTAACAGGAGAGGTAAAGGACGTTTTATTACTTGACGTTACACCACTTTCGTTAGGAATTGAAACCATGGGTGGTGTATTCACGAAATTAATTGAATCAAACACGACGATTCCTACGAAGAAATCAGAAACGTTTTCAACGGCTGCTGATAACCAACCATCCGTAGAACTTAACGTATTACAGGGTGAGCGTCCAATGGCAAAAGATAACCGTTCATTAGGTCGTTTCCACTTAGATGGTTTACCACCAGCACAACGTGGCGTACCTCAAATCGAGGTTACATTTGACATCGATGCAAATGGTATCCTGAATGTATCTGCCAAAGATAAAGGAACCGGTAAAGAGCAAAAAATCCGAATCGAAGCATCTAGCGGTTTGACCGATGAAGATATTGAAAAAATGCGCAATGAAGCGAAAGCAAATGAAGCATCGGATAAATTAGAAAAAGAGAAAGTAGAAAAAGTCAATCAAGCAGATGCATTGATTTTCCAATCAGACAAGCAATTGAAAGAATACGGTGAGAAATTATCGGAAGGAAATAAAACAGCAATCGAAGGCGCTTTAGCTGAATTAAAAGTGGCACATGCTGCTCAAGATTTAGCGGGTATCGATGCTGGCTTGGAAAAATTAAACACTGCATGGACAGCTGCTTCACAAGAAATGTATGCAGCTGGTGCCACTGAAGGTGGAGAAGGAGCGCAACCTACGGATTCTGCCGCTGATGGTGGTGCTGAGGATGTTGCTTTCGAAGAGGTGAAATAAGCCGAAGAGAGTAGAGAGTAGAGAATTCTTTATTTCCATAATAAAAGCCCGAACTATATCATTAGATCGGGCTTTTTTATTCTCTCTACTCTCTACTCTCTACTCTCTTAACTCCCAACAATCCCATCCCACAACCGTTTTCGAACTTGTAAGGATTCAATCGCTGCCTGTGTAGCGCGTTCCCATTTGTTTGAATCCTGTCCACACAATTCCTCCATCATTTGATAGGCTAATTGACTGTGATGATCTCCGTCCACTTCTATGTGCCGCTCTAAATAATAAACCAAAGTCTCAATTTTAGCGGGAGAATCTTGTTTTAATTGATCCACAATTAATTGGAACATACCCGGAATCAAATCTTCGCGACCAAAGGTGAAAATGGCAGCTACCTCTTCAATTGGACGTTGTTGGATAGACTCAAACGTAAAAGTCAAAAACTCCTTTATACTATCTGGAAGATTGAGCGAAGGTAATAATGCAAGTAATTGTTCGATGGATTGGCATTGGGTCAATTGACCCAAAGATGGCCAAACTTCAATATCTAATTCGTGCATGGCCCGCATATAAAGCTCAAAATGACTTATATGAACTCCAAATTGGTCTACATCAGATTCTTCGCCCAACACAATTTCATTAATTAAAAATCGAACCTCTGCTGATCCTTTGGGCACCCACGGTTGCGCAACACAAGTTAACTCTGCTTGCAACTTCTTCACTAAAGACATAAAATCCCATACAGCAAATACATGATGCTGCATAAAATTAGCTAGTTCATTCGGTGACTGAATATAATGGTTAATCGGATGCGTCAATAAAGCTTGTTGGTAAGGCATAATCGCCTTTCTAAGATCTACGATGGAATTCATGAGTGTATACTACTTTTTCTAAATTTCAATGGCTGGCCATCGCGCCGGTTTTTTGCCGCCAAAATTTCTGAAACAATGGAAATGGCTATTTCATCCGGACCCTCAGCGCCAATGTCTAATCCAATCGGACTTGACAATAAATTAACCTGAAGGGAAGGAATTTGTTTTACAATTCGGTCCAATCGTTTAGTAGGTCCCAAAATACCCACGTAAGCCCACTCATTTAAAGGATATTGATCTGTCAAAAAGCGAACATCCCGATCAAAATCGTGTGTCATTAGCACTAAGCAATCATGTGCGCGAAAAGGCATCTCATCCGACCAATCATAAAATCCCCGTACGGACTCACGAATATCGGCTTTCATCTTTAACGTGTTTCCGACCCAATGAATTTCCCACGCTAATTGCTGACAAAGTTGGATCAAACTATTGGCATCAAATTGGTTACCTATAATCCAAATGCGTGTATTCGCAGGAATCCGTTCGATAAAAACTTGTTTACCGCCAGATTGAACGAAAGTACTGACCTGATCAAATACCTCCTTCATCTCAAATAAATTACCGTCCCACGTACTTTGCATAAGCTGAGCGCGGCCGGATTGTAAACATGCGTGTAATTGCTTCGCCACATCAACCAGATGATCACGAATCGGGTCAATAATGATTTCAATTAAGCCTTGACAACCTAAACCTATACCCAATTGGAAAGGATCATCCTCCCGAGTATCATACGTAATATTCTTGATGGTTTGTTGGCGCATGGCCAACTGAGCCTTCTTAAGCAAATCACCTTCCAAACACCCACCACTAATGCCGCCCCACCAATTACCCTGTTCGTCGATTAGCATGCGCGCACCAGGTCTTCGATATGCTGATCCATCTACATGTACCACAGTCGCAAGCGCAAAATATTCGCCCGTATTTAATAAGCGGTTTAATTGGTCAAGAATTTGAATGAGTTCTTTCATAGCTTGACCAATTTCTCGTTTACATAATCAATTAAAAAATCAATATCTGAAGCTGAAGTAGTGTTACCCAATGAGATTCGCAAC
>CANHKE010000295.1 GCA_947461155.1 Cytophagaceae bacterium
AAACAAAAGTGGAGCAGGTAATCATAAAACGAAGGCCTCGGGGCAAGGGGATGAATTAACTGGCGAGTTTCGTTCCTATCATTTTGGCGATAGTTTGGAAAAAATCTCCCTGACGGAAAGTTTAAAAAATGCACAAATTAACCACGGCATCGGGGAATTTGAATTGTCCGAGGAGGACTTGGTTGTCGAAGACACGCAGTTTAAATCCCAAATGAGTACCGTTTTGATGATTGACATCAGTCATTCAATGATTTTATATGGGGAAGACCGCATTACTCCAGCCAAAAAAGTAGCCATGGCTTTAGCGGAATTGATCACGACCCGCTACCCAAAAGACACCATTGATATTTTGGTCTTCGGAAACGATGCGTGGAGCATTTCGATTAAAGATATTCCTTACCTAAAAGTGGGACCCTATCATACCAATACGGTTGCTGGATTGCAATTAGCCATGGATATTTTACGTCGGAAACGGAATACCAACAAACAGATTTTCATGATTACGGATGGAAAGCCGAGTTGCGTACGGGAGAAAGATGGCACCTATTACATGAATAGCAACGGCCTAGACCCATATGTTACCGAAAAATGCTATACGCAAGCTGCTCAGGCACGTAAATTACATATACCGATTACCACATTTATGATTGCACGGGATTCCTATCTCCAACAATTTGTGGACAAATTCACGGAAGCTAATCAAGGAAAAGCCTTTTATACGGGTTTGCGCGGTTTAGGTGAAATGATATTTCAAGATTACGAAACGAATAGAAAGAAAAGACTCAAATAAAATGATCAACAATTTAGGTGAATTAAAGGCTTCGGGCTACCAAAGCAAATCCATTAAAGACGAGTTACGCGATAATTTAATCCAGCACATGCAAGCGGGCACAACCGTTTTTGAAGGTGTACATGGTTTTGAAAATTCGGTCATCCCGGAATTAGAACGCGCTATTTTGTCTCGGCATAATATCAATTTATTGGGACTTCGCGGACAGGCAAAAACACGTTTGGCTCGTTTAATGGTGAACCTTTTGGACGAATATATCCCATTTGTGGCAGGTTCTGAAATTAACGATGATCCGTTGAACCCCATCTCCCGCTTCGCGCTTAATTTAATCGAAGAAAAAGGCGACCAAACACCGATCGCCTGGCTACACCGTTCAGATCGATTTGCTGAAAAACTGGCAACACCCGATGTGACCGTTGCGGATTTAATTGGGGATGTGGATCCGATTAAGGCGGCCAATTTAAAACTTTCATATGCAGATGATCGAGTAATCCATTTTGGGATGATTCCACGCGCGAATCGTTGCATTTTTGTCATCAACGAAATTCCCGATTTACAAGCACGAATTCAAGTGGCGCTATTCAATATTTTACAGGAAGGAGATATTCAAATCCGCGGATTTAAATTGCGCTTGCCTCTGGATGTGCAATTTATCTTTACGGCAAACCCGGAAGATTATACAAACCGAGGCAGCATCGTCACACCATTGAAGGATCGCATCGGGTCGCAAATTTTAACGCATTATCCTGAAAGCATTGCAATTGCGCGTAAAATTTCGGCTCAAGAAGCCCGAATTAATGCAAACCAATCGGACCGCGTATACATTCCGAATTTAGCCTATGACCTATTAGAGCAAATTATCTTTGAGGCACGCGCTAGTGAATACATTGACCACAAGAGTGGCGTTAGTGCCCGTATGAGTATCTCCATGCTGGAAAGTCTGGTGAGTACCGCCGAAAGACGCGCCTTGTTAAACAAGGAATCCAAAACCACCGTTCGCTTAGCGGACTTTATGGGCATTATCCCTGCGATTACAGGTAAAGTGGAACTCGTATATGAAGGGGAACAAGAAGGAGCGGCATTTGTCGCCGAACAGTTGATCGGCCAAGCCATCAAAACGTTCCTTCCTGGTTTATTTCCTAAGATTGAAAAGCTATCCAAAAAAATCGAAGATACGCCTTATACGGCATTGATGGAAGCGATATATGCCGGTGGCGGCATGGTTCTGTATGATGAAAGTACAGATAAAGAATATCAAGAAACGCTTAATTCCTTGAAACCCTTAAACGAACTCGTGAAAAAATACCAAAGTGGCATTACTCCCGAGGATAGTTATTTCATGAAAGAGTTTTTGCTCTGGGCATTAGCCGAACATCATAAATTGGGTAAAGACCGGCTGACTAATGGATTTGAATTCAAAGACTTGATCGGTATTTTGTAATCAATCAATGGTAAAAAAAACACCCAATAAAATATATTGGGTGTTTTTCTTTTTATTCGATGGCTAAATTGGGCTTGACCGATTTAACCTGATTTATTTTTGATTTAAAGCGTTTGATTTGTTCTGCGAGGGCATGTAAGGCTAAATCTAAGGCCTCTTCAAATGATCTGGCTGTTTCTTTGACAAATAACACGGCACCTGGAACAGCAATTTTGATTTCTAATAACTTTTCGCGCATTTTCCCTTCTCCGGTATGTAACTTTAAAAATACCTCCCCTCCTGTTATTCGGTCATAAAACGTATCTAACTTATTCAACTTAGCTTGAATGCTATCCAATAATTTACGATCGGCACTGAAGTGAATGGCGTGTACTTGCACTTTCATAATCATTAAATTTAAAGGGTGAATATTGCTTTGGGAATCTTAGCAAAGCAAACGAAAAACAGAACGTTTCAGATTCATTCAAAAGGTATATTTTTTTCGAAATGATGTCAAGTAAATCGGAAAAATTTATTTCCAATGCACGCGAATCAAACGAAAAGGAATACCTACTTGTCGGAAAAAATCATGCCAAAAATACTGAATGGCCGACAAATGATCGTTGGGCGATTTCACCTCAACAAAATAATATTCACCCGCTTTTTCGATAAACAAATCCGGGAACCCTTTGGAATGGGTTACTAAATGATTCCACATGTAGGTTAACACATGACCTAAAGCGGCAGGGGTGATCACATTCAATGCGCTTTCGATAAAATCCCAATCCAAAGTAAACCAATCCACTAATGGATTCAATTTGCCTTGTTGGGCTTCACCCACCCCCCGCATGAAAAGCAGCGCTTTTTCTGTGGATTGCAGCAACTCC
>CANHKE010000296.1 GCA_947461155.1 Cytophagaceae bacterium
CAAAACATACGCGCCAACAATTCCAAGATGAATTGGATAAATTAAAAGCACGTGTTTCGATTTCAGGTGAGGCGCGTCAAGCGAATGTTTCGATTGAAACCACGCGCGAGAATTTGATTCCAGCGTTACAGTTAGTGGCTGAAGCATTAAAGCAACCGATCTTCCCAGCAGATGAATTTGAAAAACTAAAGCAAGAAAATTTAACGCAAATTGAAGGACAAAAATCAGAACCTCAAGCGAAAGCGATGGATGTACTAGGGCAATGGCGTTCCGGACACTATCCAAAAAATGATGTTCGTTACCAACCAACCATGGCGGAGCAAACGGAACGTTATACAGCTGCGAAATTAGAAGAAGCTGTTGCGTTTTACAAAGGATTTTATGGTGCATCGAACGCGACATTTGCTGCCATTGGGGACTTCGACGAGGCTGCTGTAAAAGCATTCCTTAAAGCTGAATTAGCGGATTGGAAATCACCAAAATCATTTACACGCGTTCAAGACAAATTCAAAGAAAATGGCGGTCAGGTAAAATCGATTGAAACGCCGGATAAAGCAAATGCATTTTTCTTAGCGTACCAACCGTTAAAAATGTCTGATACAGATCCGAACTATGCAGCCATGGAATTGAGTAATTACATGCTGGGCGGAGGTAGTGGACTTAGCTCTCGTCTTATGAATCGCATTCGCCAAAAAGAAGGTCTATCTTATGGTGTAGGTTCACAATTTGTAGCTAGCCCATTAGATCAGTCTGGAGCGTTCTTAGGTTATGCTATTTATGCGCCTGAAAACATTGCGAAGTTGGAAGCTGCATTCAAAGAAGAAATCGAAAAAGTCTTGAAAGAAGGGTTCACACAGAAAGAAATCGATGAAGCTAAGAAATCATGGATTCAATCGAAGCAAGTTACGCGTTCTCAAGACAATGCACTAGTAGGCACGTTGAACTCGAACCTATATCTAGGACGAAACTTAAAGTGGTCTGAGGAGCTTGAAAACAAAATAAAAAATCTAACATCAGAACAAATTCTAGAAGCTGCGCGTAAGACAATTGACCTATCGAAGATGTCGTTCATCAAAGCAGGTGATTACGAAGGTGCTGCTAAGAAAATGGCAGAAAAAGCGAAGAATACACCGTCTGAGTCTGGCGCTGTAGGTGGAGCACCGAAGCAATAAATCAATAAGAGCCGTTCTTTGAACGGCTCTTATACGCATAAAAAAAGGAGCCAAATGGCTCCTTTTTTTATTAACAATATTCTTCAAAAACACCTTCTAAATGTTGGGCGATCAATGCCGCCGAACGTCCTTCAATGTGATGACGTTCTACGAAATGAACCAATTCTCCATCTTTAAATAAAGCAATCGATGGCGATGATGGTGGATATGGCAAGGTATACTCGCGCGCTTTTTGTGTAGATTCTTGGTCAACACCCGCAAATACAGTCGCTAGGTTCGTTGGCTTTTTTGCCGAAGCCGAAACCGCTGCCTTTACACCAGGACGAGCCGTAGAAGCCGAACATCCACAAACTGAATTGATAAATAATAAGGTAGTGCCTGGCTTAGCCATGGTGTCAACAACTTCAGATGCTGATTTCAATTCTTGAAATCCACCTTCAACGATATCCATCCGCATAGGATGTACTAAATGTTCTGGATACATATTTTTCTAAATTTTAGTTTTTAAAACACATTTACATAAATCCAAGTTCCAACTTGGCGACTTCTGACATCATATCTTGTGAATATGGGGGATCAAATGTTAATTCGACAGATACTTCAGCAATACCTTCCACTTCACGAACGGCTTTTTCAATGTCAACCGGAATACTTTCCGCTGAAGGACATGAGGGCGAAGTTAACGTCATCAGGATATACACATTGTTCACCGGAAAAATCTTGATTTCATAGATTAATCCAAGTTCGTATACATCCACCGGTATTTCAGGGTCATATACCGTTTTAATTGCTTTAACGACCTCTTCTTTTAATTCTGCTTCCGTCATAATAATTTGATTAAGCGATGGCATTAAATGCCAAAGCATAATTTTTCATCTGTTTCACCATGGCCACTAAGCCATTTGAACGTGTTTGCGCCAAATGCTGGGACATTCCAATTTGATCAATGAAATACAAATCAGCCTGGATAATTTCTTGAGGCGTATGATTTGATAGAACCCGAATCAACATGCTAATCATTCCTTTCACAATAATTGCTTCCGAATCCGCATGAAATACTAAGCTTTGACCTTGCATTTCTGCATGTAACCACACGCGGCTTTGGCAACCCTTAATCACATTTTCTTCGGTTTTAAACAAATCCGACATCGGTGAAAGCTTCTTGCCTAAATCAATTAAATATTCATACTTATCCGCCCAATCTTCAAAAAGACCAAACTCTTCAATTAACTCATCTTGGGTTTGATTGATCGTCATCATATTAAGCTAACATCAATATACAGCGTTTTAACGCCTTCACAAATAAATCAATTTCTTCTTTCGTGTTGTAGAACGCGAATGAAGCACGGCAAGTTCCGACTAAATCATAACGTGCCATTAATGGCTGCGCGCAATGATGTCCTGTGCGAATAGCCACACCAAATTTATCTAACAACACGCCTATATCCTGAGGATGAATGCCATCAATCACAAAACTCACGACGGCAATTTTTTCAGGCGCTTGACCAACAATTCGTAAACCATCAATTTGAACTAATTGTTCTGTAGCATAATCCAAAAGTTCTTTTTCTTGCTCCCAAACCGCATTTTTCGGAAGTGAGTTCAAATAATCCAAGGCAAATCCAAAGGCATAAACATCCGCAATATTCGGCGTTCCTGCTTCAAATTTATAGGGCAATTCATTATAGGTAGTTCCTGAAAAACGCACCTCTTTGATCATCTCTCCCCCACCCTGATACGGTGGCATCGATTCCAAAATTTCACGTTTCCCATACAAAACACCTACGCCAGTAGGACCGAAAAGTTTATGGGCCGAAAATACCAAGAAATCCATGTCCAATTCCTGAACATCTATGTCAAAATGGGCAACGGATTGTGCACCGTCAATGAGCACTTTAGCACCCACTTGATGTG
>CANHKE010000297.1 GCA_947461155.1 Cytophagaceae bacterium
AGGAGTTTTTTCATGGGATTCGTTTTACATACTAAACCCCAGGCTAAAGCCCGGGGTTAAAAAATTATGTAACCCTAGGTTTTAACCTGGGGAGTATAGACTATTTCTTTTTCTTCGGCTGGGCCATATCCATGTAATCCACGACCAAGCTACTCAAGGCTTTCACGCCTACTTGGAAATGTCCTTCGTCTAATTGGAAATCGGGCGTATGGTGACCTGCAACTTCTCCCGCTTTTTTATTGTCTGGACGCGCACCTAAAAAGATGAAGATTCCGGGAACTTTTTGTTGGAAGAATGAGAAATCCTCCGCCCCTGTATGTGCCGGAATCGCGCGTACGCGATCTTTTCCGTTCACCCCTTGAAGGGTTGGCAACATTTTATCAACCAATTCCGGGTTATTATACGTAACCGGATAACCTGTTCCAATCGTCACATCCGCTTTTCCACCACCACTTTCGGCGATATTCGTTGCAATGTCCTTGATTCGTTGGTGTACTAAATTACGTTGATCCACCCCAAACGTACGAATTGTCCCAATCATGTGCGAAGATTCGGGGATGATATTTTGACGAATACCGCTATGAATGGCTCCTACGGTAACGATTGCCGGATCTTCCGTGATGTTCACTGAACGGGACACAATCGTTTGCAATCCCATGATGATTTGAGAAGAAATGACAATTGGGTCAATTCCCGTCCAAGGATTCGCACCGTGTGCTTGTTTTCCTTTGACTTTAATGTCCAATTGGTCCACTCCCGCCATGGTCGCTCCTGATTTGTATTCAATGACCCCGTTATCCGAACCAGCTGAAATATGTAAACCAAAAATCACATCTACTTTTGGATTCTCTAAAACACCTTCTTTTACCATTAACTCCGCACCTGAAAGAATGGTTTCTCCCTTGTCGTTGTAAACACCCTCCTCAGACGGCTGGAAAATAAACTTCACGGTACCCGCTAAATTCGCCTTTTCGGAAGCTAAAATTTCAGCCACCGCCATCAAAATAGCCACATGTGAATCATGACCACACGCGTGCATGACACCTGTTTTTTGGCCATTAAATTCTGTCACTACTTTTGATTTGAACGGGATATCGACGCGCTCCGTAACGGGCAATCCGTCCATGTCGGCACGCAACGCAACCACCGGACCTGGCTTTCCGCCTTTCAGTATTCCTACTACACCCGTATAAGCGACCTTTTCTTGCACTTCCATGCCTAGGGAACGCAAATGTGCCGCCACAATTCCTGCAGTACGCACTTCTTGATTACCTAATTCAGGATGTTCGTGAAAATCCCGGCGCCATGCGATGACCTTATCTTTTAAGGCATCCGCTTTTTGTGCGATTACGGGTTTTAAGGATGATTGTGCCGACGCGAAAAAGGGTGCGGCGATGAGAGCGATGAAGGCTAGTTTTTTCATATTTACTGTTTATGCCCCCAGGCTAAAGCCTGGGGTTTTAAATGATTTTATTAACCTCAGGCTTCAGCCTGAGGATATAGGCAAACGCCTGAAAACTTCTATTTATACCCCCAGCCGCGCATGACAGCTAAATCTTCTTTCATGCAATCCAGCGGTTTTAATCCTTGATATGATTCTTGCTCGATGATAAAATGCTTCGTTCCACCTTCTTTATCACCCAATTTTACCAACGCCTTCACGTCAATTTGGCCAGAACCTTTGCCTAATACCGTGGATTCAAAATGCTCGTTACCAGTTTTAGCAGGTACTTCATCTTTCACGTGCATGGACACAAAACGACCTGGGAATTTCTTCATTACATCGGCTGGAACGCCACCACCGTTGATCATATTACCTATGTCTAATTGCTGGGCTACTAAGGTGGGATCCGTATTATTCAACATGATATCATATAATAATTCGCCGTCCAATTTTTCCGAAAATTCAAAATCGTGGTTGTGATAACCGAAGCGCATGCCCGATTTTTGGCATAATTCGCCTGACTTATTAAAGATCTCCATGTATTTCAAAAGCAAGTTTTTGTCCTTGCGAATGCCCATGTCGATCGACGGGCTGATGACCAATTCTTGCCCCATGACAGCCGCATCTTCTACGGTATATTTCCACAAATCCGTGAAATCATTTTTCGCAGTATCCCAATGGGCCTTTCCCATCACGGTATGACCAGATGGCATTTTGAGTCCTAAATCATCGAGGCGTTTTTTAAATTCTTTGGCTTCCCAGCCGTAAAACTTGCGGTTGATGTAATTCGCATGTTCCACATATTTGTAGCCCATTTCGGCCAAAGCCGTCAAGGTACCTTGTGGATCTTTACGCATGTCATCGCGCACGGAGAATAATTGAATACCTACTAATTTCTTGTATTTAACTGCGGCTAAACTTTGCAACACAGGAGAAGCAAATGCCATTGCACCTAGCCCAAAGGCCGAATTGCGCAAAAAGGAACGTCTAGATGAATTCATAGTTTATTGAGGTTTATTTAGTTCTCCAAGCTACTAATTCTATTTCTATTTTACAAAATTCCCGTAACTTCGACAGATGATGCAACCACTCGCAGAACGCATGCGCCCCACCACATTGGATGACTACATTGGCCAAGAAAAGGTCATTGGAGCGCAGGCACCCCTTCGGAAAGCCATCGAGGCCGGTCATCTTCCCTCCTGTATTCTGTGGGGGCCTCCCGGGGTAGGCAAAACCACCCTCGCCACGTTACTCGCCGGCGCACTAAAACGCACGATTTATACGCTTTCTGCCGTTTCATCCGGTGTCAAAGAAGTGCGTGAAACCCTCGAATTAGCGAAAAAAAACCGCATGTTTGAGGCGCAATCGCCAATTTTATTCATTGACGAAATTCACCGTTTTTCGAAGTCCCAGCAAGACTCGTTGTTGAACGCCGTCGAAAAAGGCATCGTCACCTTAGTAGGCGCCACCACCGAAAATCCATCCTTTGAAGTTATTTCAGCCCTTTTGTCGCGTTGCCAAGTCTATGTTTTAGAGGCTTTGAATGACGTGCATTTGCGGCAGCTCATCGACAAGGCAATTAGCGCTGATAAATTATTCGCAAATAAAACGATAACACTCACGGAGACAGATGCC
>CANHKE010000298.1 GCA_947461155.1 Cytophagaceae bacterium
GTGATAATCGCAGCCACTAACAAGATGACGATTAAAGCATGCTTGCGGTATTCGCGCATGAAGGATGGCGTTAAAATGCCAACTTGCGATAATACGAATGCAATCATGGGTAACTGAAAAGTAAGACCACAGGCGAGGGTCAACATGGACAATAACGAGATGTAATCGTTGATGTCAAATTGATTTTGGATGGATGGGTCAAGTTTAAAATTGGCCAAGAAATTAATGGCCATGGGCGCAACGACGAAATAGCCGAAGGAAACACCCACGAAAAATAATAGAGACACCCAAAACACAGCGCCACGTGCGGCTTTTAATTCTTTGTTTTTTAAGCCTGGACTGATAAAACGCCAAACTTCATAAAATGCATATGGGAACGCAAACATCAAACCCACGATAATCGATTGGGTTAAGGCCATCATAAACTGTCCAGAAACCTCCCGGCTCTGCAAGATGAAATCGGCTTGTTGCATGCACAGACTCGTCATGCCGGTGATGTCCGCTAGCCGACAAAGCACCTGGTTTGTCCAGAAGTCGACTTTGGTAGGTCCCATGATGATAATCCCGAAAATTTCGTTTCGGAATATCCAGGCCGCAATGGTAAAAATCAAGATAGCGGCAATCGACCGGATGATGTGCCAGCGCAATTCCTCCAGGTGATCGAGAAAGGACATTTCGGTCCCATCTTTCTCCTCGTCTAATTCATCGTCCCAATCTTGATCTAACGCCATTTTTGTTTATTATAGATATAATGGGAATTGTTTCACCCATTCATTTACTTCTCCTTTAATCGTTTTTAATACGGTCTCGTTGTCGTGATTCATTAACGCCTTGTCCACCATTTCCACGATTTGCGACATGTCCGTTTCTTTCAAACCACGTGTCGTCATCGCCGCCGTACCCACACGCATACCCGAAGTCACAAAAGGAGATTTGTCATCGAATGGTACCATGTTTTTGTTGATGGTGATGTCCGCCTGAATCAACGTATTCTCTGCCAATTTACCGCTTAGGCCTTTCGGACGTAAGTCGATTAGCATTAAGTGATTATCTGTTCCGCCTGAAATGATATCGTATCCTTTCGCTAAGAAAGCCTTCGCCATTGCTTGCGCGTTTGACTGAACTTGTTTTGCATATGTTTCGAATGTGGGAGTTAATGCCTCACCAAAAGCAATGGCCTTTGCAGCAATCACGTGCTCTAACGGGCCACCTTGTGTTCCAGGGAATACGGCGCCGTCTAGGCATGCCGACATTAATTTCAATTCACCTTTTAATGTTTTGAAGCCAAATGGGTTTTCAAAATCGTTGCCCATCATAATCAAACCACCACGAGGTCCACGTAATGTTTTGTGGGTCGTTGTGGTTACGATATGGCAATGTTGCATTGGGTTGTTCAATAAACCTTTGGCAATTAAAGCAGAGGGATGTGAAATGTCGGCTAATAACATCGCGCCAACCTGATCCGCGATGGCACGCAAACGGGCATAATCCCAATCACGTGAATAAGCGGATGCCCCGCAAATAATCAATCTTGGTTTTTCTTTTAAAGCGGTAGCTTCAACTTTGTCCCAATCGATTAATCCGGTTTCTTTTTCAACACCATAGAAGAATGCTTGGAAATATTTTCCAGAGAAATTTACGGGCGAACCGTGCGATAAGTGACCGCCATGTGACAAGTCAAATCCTAAAATTTTATCACCGGGATTTAAGAAAGATAAAAATACCGCGGCATTCGCCTGCGCACCTGAGTGCGGCTGCACGTTTGCCCATGTCGCGCCAAATAATTTTTTTGCACGTTCAATGGCTAATGTTTCTACTTCATCTACGACCTCACAACCACCGTAATAACGCTTTCCTGGAAGTCCTTCGGCATATTTATTTGTCAATACACTGCCTTGTGCCTCCATCACCTGAGGAGATGTAAAGTTCTCGGAAGCAATTAATTCAATCCCGAATTCTTGTCGGTGCGCTTCTTGACTAATAAGTGAAAAAATTTCGGTGTCTCTCTGGGTTGGAAATGTGCTAGCAGCCATGAATTGAAGATGTTCTTGATTACGTATTTTAAGGCCGTAAAATTACGTTTTTTTATCTGAATAGAAAAACGCTAATTCCGTAAACAATGTAGATAAACATCACGTTTATATCCCAGTAAAAAACCGTAATTTTGGTTCGCATTAATTTTTCAAAAATGAAATTAAAATTGTTAGCGCTGTTGCTGTTCTTTTCGGTGCAGCTTTTCGGTCAAAAATTAACTCCAGCCAAATGGTCGTGGACTTTATCGCCTGCGCAGCCGGCGGTCGGCCAAGAAGCTGAACTGATTTTTAAGGTTACAATCGACAAGGGTTGGTATTTGTATTCGTCTGATTTTGATAAGGAATTAGGGCCTGTGGTGACGACGATATCATTGAAACCAGGTTTAGGCGTTGAGGCAATCGGGCCTTTGAAGGCGGTAAATCCACATAGCAAGGAGGATCAAGAGATTTGGGGTGGGACTTATACGTATTTTACCGAGCAAGGTGAATTTCGCCAAAAGATTAAAATCACTACAGAGAATTGGGTGATTGATGGGGCGTATGATTCGCAAACCTGTTCCAATGAAAGTGGTTTGTGCGTACCAATCAAAGGGAATTTCAAAATTTCGTCTGCGGAAGACTCAAAAAAAAAAGCCTCTGATGTAGCTGGAGGAGGACTAATCGAGTTCTTTTTTGTGGCTTTGGGGGCGGGTTTATTGGCATTATTGACACCCTGTGTGTATCCTTTGATTCCAATGACCGTGAGTTTCTTTACGAAGAAACAAGGAGGGAAGCGTCTCGCTTTCTTATACGGTTTATTCATCGTGTTGATTTACGTATTTTTCGGAACGATACTCGCATTTTTTGCGGGGGCTAGCTTTGCAAACTTCTTGAGTACGCATTGGATTCCGAATATTTTATTCTTCGTCATTTTTATCTTTTTCGGAATATCCTTTTTAGGGGCATTTGAAATTGTCTTGCCTTCGGGTTTGGTGAATTCGGTGGATGCCAAATCGGACAAGGGCGGTTTAATGGGCGTATTTTTTATGGCCTTTACGCTCGTA
>CANHKE010000299.1 GCA_947461155.1 Cytophagaceae bacterium
ATAGCCGTTGAGTTCTTTGATCCCTTTGCCTTTCAAGCGTAAAATCTTTCCACCTTGAGTACCTGCTTCTAGCGTTATTTTCGCTTTTCCGCCGATGGTAGGTACTTCGACGGAAGTTCCTAAGGCAGCGTCTACAAAACTTACATATAGGTCAAAAATCACGTTGTTTCCATCGCGATGCAATACCTCATGAGCTTCTTCTTCGATAACAATCAATAAATCGCCCGCAACTCCACCACGTGGAGGAACGTTTCCTTTGCCCGACATCGATAATTGCATGTCGTTGGAAACACCAGCTGGGATTTTGATTGGGATGATTTCTTCTTCGAGCACGCGGCCTTCACCGAAACATGCGTCGCATTTAGCACCTACGCTTTTGCCTTCACCGCTACAGGTAGGGCAGGTAGATGAAGTGACCATTTGGCCCAACATCGTATTTTGGACGCGCTTTACTTGACCAGAACCTTGGCAGGTACCGCACGTTTTTAAATCGGTTCCATTTTTAGACCCATTACCAGAACAAGTCTTACAAGCCACATGGCGCTTAACCTTGATTTTTTTCTCTACCCCGTTGGCGATTTCCTCCAGGTTTAATTTCAACTTGATACGCAGATCAGTGCCTTTCCGCTGGCGTCTTCCACCTCCACGTCCTCCATTAAAGAAACTACCAAATGGGCTATCGTCACCGCCACCACCGAAAATATCGCCAAACTGCGAGAAGATATCTTCCATGTTCATGCCTTGGCCACCATATCCGCCACCACCTGCAGCTCCACCCATACCCGCATGTCCGAAACGGTCATATTGCGCTTTCTTTTGGGCATTGCTTAAAACCTCATAGGCTTCGGCAGCTTCTTTGAATTTCTCTTCTGAAGCTTTGTCGTCTGGGTTTTTATCGGGGTGATATTTGACGGCCAATTTGCGATAAGCCTTTTTGATTTCCTCCTCAGAAGCTGATTTGGATACGCCTAATACTTCGTAATAATCTCTTTTCTGCGCCATTGTAAATTAGTTACCAACCACCACTTTTGCGAAGCGAATGACTTTTTCGTTTAATGTATATCCTTTTTCAACTACTTCCATGACCTTCCCTTTGTCATCATCACTAGGCGCTGGGAATTGCGTAATGCAATCATGTAGCTCCGCATCAAAGACTTCGCCTTTAGCAGGTAATTCTTTAAGTCCTTTGGCTTGAAGTGTTGCTGAGATTTTAGCAAAAATCAATTGAATTCCTTCTGAAATTTCACCGGCAGGTGCATTGGCTAATGCGCGCTCGTAATCGTCAATGACAGGAAGTAAATCTACAATTAGGCCAGCAGATGCTGTTTGAATTAAGTCTATTTTCTCCTTCGCCGTTCTTTTTCTAAAGTTTTCAAAATCTGAATACAAACGAAGGTATTTCTCTTTCATTTCGGCCAGCTCATCTGGCGCTTGTGTTTCTTCGGTCGGTGCTTGTTCCGAAGTCTCTTGTACAACCTCTTCTTCAATTGGCTTTTCAGTCTCTTTCTTTTTCATAAGGCAAAATTAATAGGGTTTTCCTCTACTCAAATCATAGACCAAAAACTATTTTCTGACAGTTTGGCATAAATTCAACGAGCTTCGTAATTTTATGGCACATGAATGCGTCACCTTCCCACGTTTCCCAAACCATTAAACGCCTAGCACACCAGCATGGTTTTCAATTTTGTGGGATTTCTAAAGCCGAATTTTTATCCGAAGAAGCTCCGCAGCTGGAACGCTGGTTAAATCAACACATGCACGGGGAAATGGCTTATATGGCGAATCATTTCGATAAACGATTGGATCCACGCAAACTAGTGGATAACTGCCAAACGGTAATTTCACTCGCTTATAATTACTTCCCAGATCCATCCACGCAGGTATTAGCCGATTCTTTTCAGGTCTCCAAATATGCGTTTGGCCAAGATTACCATGTAGTCATCAATGATAAAATGAAGCTGCTCTGGGAGGATTTGCAACGTGAGCTTGGCGATTTTTCGGGTCGGATGTTTGTGGACTCTGCACCTGTGCTTGAGAAAGCTTGGGCTAAAAAATCGGGTTTGGGGTGGATTGGGAAGAATGCCAACTTAATTATACCGAAACAAGGGAGTTTCTTTTTCCTCGCTGAGCTGTTGGTTGACTTAAAAGCGGAGCCCGACGGACCTATCAAAGATTTTTGTGGGACGTGTACGCGCTGTATCGATGCGTGCCCAACAGACGCGATTACGCCTTATGTGGTCGACGGATCTAAATGCATTAGTTATTTCACGATTGAATTGAAAGATCAGATGCCCGCAGACTTGAAGGCAAATTTTCAAGATTGGATCTTTGGTTGTGATATTTGTCAAGATGTGTGCCCTTGGAACCGACATGCCAAACCACATCAAGAAGTAGCTTTTCAGCCCAATGAGCGGTTTTTAGATTTAAGCAAACAAGACTGGGAGGATTTGTCCGAAGATCTTTTTAAAGAATTGTTTCAATTCTCAGCGATTAGTCGGACGAAATTGAAAGGGCTACGCCGTAACATCGCTTATGCAAAAAAAAATGGGTCACGAATGTCATGACCCATTTCGACAAATTAAACCCTAAAGTGATTTTCTTATGATAAACTGTAAAGCTAATTCATGGCTGCTTTTATCATTATCTTGAATGAGTTGAGCCGCCATTTCTCCCAATAAAGTAGGTTGATTCGATAATACCGTAATGCCGCCCGCGACAATTTCTTTGAAGTGGCAGTCATTGAATGCGATGAGACCTAGGTTTTCGCCTACGGTTAACCCGTTTGCTTCCCCGTATTTGATAGCCTTCACCAAGTCTTTGTCATCCAGCGTGAAATAAATCTCGCCGGCACGGACATCCACCGGATCTAGGCCATCTAATACTTGGAACTCCAAACCATTCGCTTCGCAGAATTCACTGCATCCATTAATCAATCCAGCATCGAAATAATCCTCCTCTGAAACAACTAAATTGAACGAATGGTATTTATTAAACAGGTTTATTTGGTTTGAAAAGTGAAAATTCAAAGCCGTTTTCGGCTGAGAAGTAATGCTTGCGTGCGCATTGGACATG
>CANHKE010000300.1 GCA_947461155.1 Cytophagaceae bacterium
ATACACGCCTCGTGCACCACGTGCAGAAGGTGGCGAACGTCGTCCATATAATAGAGAAGGATCTAGCGACCGCCCGTACACACCGCGCGCACCGCGTGAAGAAGGTGAACGTCGGCCATATAACCGAGAAGGATCTAGCGATCGTCCGTACACACCACGCGCACCGCGTGAAGAAGGTGAACGTCGGCCGTATAACCGGGAAGGATCTAGCGATCGTCCGTACACACCTCGCGCACCGCGTGAAGAAGGTGAACGTCGGCCATATAACCGGGAAGGATCTAGCGATCGTCCGTACACACCTCGCGCACCGCGTGAAGAAAGTGGCGAACGTCGTGCGTACAATGGCAAGCCTTTTACGCCACGTGCGCCTCGTCAAGAGTTTGATGGTGGAGAAAATTCGCCAAAGCCATATCGTCGCGATGGAGGTGATTTTGAGCCTCGTCCTGAGCGCGAAGAACGCCCAAGTTTTGAACCAAGAGAAGAGCGTCGTTCATTTACGCCGCGCGAAGATGGGGGAAAAAGAGGTAAATTTTCACAGCGCGAAACGTTTAAGAGTAGAAATCGTCATGATGAGGCACCTGCCTTTACACCACAATATAAATTAGATCGTTACAAAGAACGTGCTCCTGCCAAAATTCAAAAGAAAATTGCGCAAACTGAACGTCGAGGGGATGAAGTGCGTTTGAATCGATTTATAGCCAATGCTGGAATTTGCTCGCGTCGTGATGCTGATAAGCTGATCGAAGCAGGTGAAATCAAAGTAAACAACAAGGTAGTTACTGAAATGGGTTACCAGGTGATGCCGACTGATGTAGTTAAATATGGCAATCGCCGATTAAACCGCGAGAAGCCAGCCTATGTCTTATTAAATAAGCCAAAAGATTTCCTAACGACTACGGAAGATCCTCAAGATCGTAAGACTGTTATGGAATTAGTGAAAAATGCGGGTGAATCACGTATTTATCCTGTAGGTCGTTTGGACCGAAATACAACGGGCTTAATTTTATTGACAAACGATGGTGAATTAGCGGATAAGTTAACTCACCCTTCGAACGAAATCGAAAAGATTTACCAAGCTGAATTAGACAAACCACTAACAGACGAAGATTTTGAAAAAATCAAGGAAGGTTTGCAATTGGAAGATGGCGAAATAAAAGTGGATGATTTAGCCAAAGTGACTCCGGATGGCTACGTAATAGGCGTTAAAATTCACTCAGGTAAAAACCGCATTGTGCGTCGTATTTTCGAGCATTTGGGTTATGAAGTAACCAAACTTGATCGGACAACCTTTGCTGGTTTGACGAAAAAGGATTTGCCTCGTGGAAGCTGGAGATATTTGACCGAAAGGGAATTAGTGAAATTGAAATACCTGTTATAGGTAAACGAAAAAGGCCCAGGTGACTGGGCCTTTTTTTATGCATTGAAATCGAGATTAGATATTCATCAACGATTCGCGGCGTCTCATTTTTCCTGCTGGAATACCAAACATCATTTTAAATCGACGGCAGAAATAGGCCGTGTCTTTGTAGCCAACTTCTGAACCAATCGCGCGGATTGATTTCTTTGTGGTACGCAACAAACCTACTGCCGCTTCCATGCGTTGGTATTCAATGTAGTCTTGTGGATTAATACCAGTCAACATTTTAAAATATTGACCTACGTAATCTTCGGATACATTGGCAACATTCGCCAATACTTTGTTGGATAAATCACCGCCGATATGATCTTTGATGTAAGCAAAAATATCGATTAAGCGTGGATCCTTGAAGTAGGTACTGTTGGTTGCTAACTGCTCAACAAATAAACGGTTTTGAATAATGTAGCGAATGACTTCGATGACAATTTCTTCCGTTTTGATTTTGATGATACGACCTTTTCCAATTTCATCAGACATGTCTTCCAATAAAATTTCTTTGATCGTCTGCGCGAGTTTCTCGTCTTTCTTAATTAAGAATGGAGGAATGTCCAATGACGTAAAGAAGTTCACGGAATCGAAAACTTTTGCCTCGAATGCAACCATTCCAAATGAATTGATGTGCGAACCGATTAAGGACGAATCCATATTCAGGTCAAAATACAATTCACGGTGTGTCATGAATTCCTCATTGTTAACGGCCTTCGGTTTTTCTGCGTTACCGTAGGTTACGCTAACCATCTTGCCTCCCGGAATAAATAGCATGTCACCTTCTTCTACGGGGGTATCTTCCTCGCCAAATGAAACCTCTCCTTTGTACAAAATCAAGAGGGAGTTTTCTACATCATAGTAATTTTTGATGCGAATAGGTTGTAATATTCTAATGTTGCGGGCCTTGATAAATTTAACCCCAAGGGACTCGATGATCTTATTGTAATCTTCCATATTACACCTAATTATTGGCTTATAACGCTACTTTGATTTGCAAAACTTGGACAAAACTAATAAATCAGATAATAATTCCAAATTATTTTGATTAATTTTTTGGCCTCTTTCTCAAATGATTTTTGAAATATTTTATTGTAATATACCTATAAGCTGTATTTAAGGGATTTTGCAGGAAGGCAAATCTATGCTAGTCTGTTTTTTATAATTATTTTTAGAGTTGGCAGAAAATTGAAATAAAATAAATAATTACGTCATTTTTTATCTGTAAATTTGTTTTTTATGAAAATAGGAGGCGGACAGACGCCCTTTTTTTGAGACACCATGGGACTATTTAATTTCCTTACGAAGGATATTGCGATCGATTTAGGAACAGCAAACACCTTAATTATTCACAAAGATCAAGTGGTTGTGGATGAGCCATCGATTATCGCGCTTGACCGGAACACAAACAAAGTGTTGGCCGTAGGTCGTCAAGCCATGATGATGCACGAGAAAACCAACGATAACATTAAGACGATTCGTCCCTTAAAGGATGGTGTGATTGCGGATTTTACCGCGGCGGAATTAATGATGCGTGGCTTGATTAAAATGATGGATAAGGGAAATTCCTTTTTCACTCCTGCCTTACGTATGGTTATTTGTATTCCATCTGGTATTACGGAGGTTGAGAAACGTGCGGTAAAGGATTCTGCGGAGCATGCAGGTGCGC
>CANHKE010000301.1 GCA_947461155.1 Cytophagaceae bacterium
ACATGTTCAATACGTTCATCTGGCCCGGATTACCCGCGAAATACTTCTCCACTAATTCTTGGTAACGACGCAATTTTGCCGCGTGATAACCGCCTAATGATTGATGATAATAACTCGTCGTCGCATCGTTCATAAATGATACCGTCGAGTTTAATACACGGAATGTGCCATGATCCGCTAATATTTGTTGGTCCGCGGCCGTAGGTAAAACCTGCTCTTCCAATGTACTCTTGGATACAAATGCCTCTTTACCAAAATACCGCTTTGCTACGGGAGTTAAATCAAAGATGCCCAACAACACAATGCCGATTACCCAAACAGATTTCTTAACCTTCGCCAAACTTGCGCTATAAACGAGTGCAGCTCCCAACACAATAATGATCAAGCTTCGAAAGGCATCCGATTGAAATAAACTAATCCGATCCAAACGAATACTATTCCAAATCGCTGAATTTAACGCAGCATCTTGAATAATGGCAGCGCCATCCTGAACACCTTTAAAGTCAAAAAATAAATCAGGCAGTATGCCGAATAGCAAACATAGGCCACCACTTAATCCAAGGGCATAAAGCAAAGGTTTCTTAATTTCTGCTAAAGTTGGTTTATGTTTGGCTAATTGAATCAATCCCATCAAGCCCAAACTAACCATCCCAAACTGCACAAAAGACAATACCATCGTGATTGCGCGGAACTTATTGAACATCGGGATATAATCAAACCAAACGTAATTCAGCGCAAAGTTCTTACCCCAGGCCATGGTTAAAAACAGGATTGTAATGCCAATAATCCACCATTTTTCACCTGATTTGACATAAAATGCCGCGAATAAAAACAAGAAAATGACTAAGGCTCCGGCATAGGCGGGACCCGCCGTATACGACTGTTCCCCCCAATAAGTTGGTGCTTTTTCCACAAAACCCAATACCTGATCTTCTGGAAAACCCGCATCCACCATCGTTTTAAATGTGGCTGATTTTGTGCCACCTAAGTCGCCTTGAGATGCTCCACCTTTGAAATTTGGGATTAATAAAGTTCCTGTTTCCGACAATCCATAGGACCAATCAAACGCGTAGCCACTGTCTAATCCATCTCCACGTTTGGCATTGGCCGCTAATTCAGACTTCCCACGAGTTGTCTCTTTGGCATAATCATAGTTATTCCAAAGACGCATGCCATGTGTTCCGATCGCTAAAATTAATCCGAGGCCCAACAATAATCCGCGGGTATACCAGTCGATTAACGTCTTGTTTTGGTAGGAATGTACCAACATATAGAGTTTGTAAGCGCCGATAATGAAGAATAGATAATAGGTGATTTGAACGTGATTGGCATATAATTCCAAGGACATCGCCAACGCAAAAACGGCAGCGCCTAACCATTTAAACTTGCCCCAGCACATCCGAATTCCCGCAAGGACCATCGGTGCATAGGCTAAAGCTAATACTTTAGATGTGTGTCCGGCTGGGATAATGACCAAATTATAAGTGGCAAAGGCGTAAAATACTGCTCCCGCAAATCCCAGTAGCGGTGATGCCCCCAATGCCCAAAGGAATAAATACATTCCCAATAACTGTAGGATCAATAAATTGACCGGCGTAGGAAAAATATTGGTGATAAAACCACCCAAATAACTCGAAATGCTATACGGGTAGGATCCAGAAATTTGGTAGGTAGGCATACCCCCAAACATTGAATTTGTCCACCAGGCATCCGTGCCCGTTGATTTTTTAAATTGAATGCTCTCCTGTGCCGCTGCCTGTGCCTGTTGAATATCGTGCTGGACCAATACCTTTCCCTGCAAAATAGGTCCGCAGTAGATATAGGCCAATAAAATAAAGCCAATAATAACGAGTCCATGAGGGACAAAGGAGCGCAAATCAATTTTCATATAAGTCTATTGAATACTTACTAATTCCAATTCAAATGTTAAATCACGACCTGCCAATGGATGATTAGCGTCCAACGTTACATGCGTTTCTGTCAAATCCGTAATAACCACTTCAACCACTTGACCACCATCTTGGTGCATGCTTAATGACGAGCCCAATTCCAATTCAATGTGCGCTGGAATCTGCGTACGCTCAATCGTCAAAGTGTTTTCTGGAGAATGCTCACCATACGCTTCTGCCGCTGGAATCACAATCGTTTTTTTCTCACCTATGCTCATGCCCGTCACACCATCATCAAATCCTTTGATAACCATGCCCGAACCTAATTGAAACTCTAATGGCGTGCGACCGACCGATGAATCAAAAATAGAACCATCATCGTGTTTTCCTGTGTAATGTACGGCAACCTTGTCGCCTGTTTTAGCTAATGACATAAATGTAAATTTGACCTTAGGCGCTAGACCCTAAGCATATTAATAGAGTAGTAAATGAAATGGACTCAAGTCTCTAGCCTCTTGGGTCGAACATAAGCTGTAAAGTTCACTATTTTTTTTCCTTTTTCATAGAGGAAATCGGCTTGCAATAAAGATTTAAATAGCTGTTCGAGAGCGTATCTCCCAAATATTTGGCCGTTTCAAAATCCATGCAGGCGTCCTCCAAAAGTCCCATATGCACAAACTTCACGCCTCGATTGTAATAGGCTTCGCGCCAGTAAGGTTCAATTTCAATGGCCCTCGAAAAATCGGCGATCGACCCTCGGTTATTTCCATGTAAAGATTTGAAATACGCCCGGTAAAAATAATAGTTCGGTTGGTCCGCCTCCAGCTTAATCGCCCGAGTCAAATCCGCAATCGCGCCCGTATAATTATCCAAAAATCCACGACTCAATCCCCGCGCATAATAAACATCAGCATTACGTGGATTACGATCTAACGCAAAGTTGAAGGATTCAATGGCCAATTCATACTGGCCTTCTTTGAGCTGACGTATGCCTAGATTGTATTCCGACTGGCAACCGAACAGCAAGCTGATGAAAACGATAATCCCAATGAAACGCATGTTAATGAAATTGAATAATTGAAATACCAGCTCCACCGCGGTCGGCATGTTCGTCTTGCACTGATTTAATTTCGCGGTAGCGTTTCA
>CANHKE010000302.1 GCA_947461155.1 Cytophagaceae bacterium
CATAGGCTTGCATTTTTTCTGTCGCATACGTCAAACCGCCTGTTGACTTGACAAAAGCAATCACCTCGCGCACTTTAGCAGGATTTTCTGAATCGTTTTTGATTGCATTTATCATGTACTTCCGCGTAGCGCGATCCGTGTTTTGCAAGGCATAAATCAGCGGAAGTGTCATTTTCTTTTCTTTGATATCGATCCCCAGCGGCTTGCCGATTTCCGCATCTCCGTAATCGAATAAGTCATCTTTAATCTGAAAAGCAATGCCCACTTTTTCGCCAAATTCCGTGGCTAAAGCCACATATTTTGCGTCGGCATCCGTCGACTGAACACCCACTGCGCAACACGCAGCGATTAATGTAGCCGTTTTTTTACGAATGATATCGAAGTAAACGTCTTCGGTAATATCCAGTTTGCGCGCTTTCTCGATTTGCAATAATTCGCCCTCCGCCATCTCGCGCACGGCGGTTGATACGGATGTCAACAAATCAAAATCCTTATGATCTACGGAAAGTAAAAGTCCTTTGGATAGTAGGTAGTCTCCCACCAAAACAGCAATCTTATTTTTCCAAACGGCATTGATGGAGAAAAAACCGCGCCGGTAATCCGATTCATCCACGACATCATCATGAACTAAGGTAGCGGTATGAAGTAATTCAATAAGCGCTGCGCCACGATGCGTTTTTTCGTTGATGGAGCCCACCGTCCCTGCCATGAGAAACACGAACATCGGTCGCATTTGCTTGCCCTTGCGCTGCACGATGTAATTCATGATCGTGTCGAGCAACATCACCTTGGTCTTCATGAACTGCCGAAACTTACCTTCAAATGCCTTCATGGGTTCCGCAATGGGCGCCTGAATGGAGGAGATGGAATAGGACATATTTTCGGGGAAGAGCCTGGTAGGCAGCGTTATAATTTGTGTAAATTTAACGACTATTTGGTATAAATTGTTTCCACGCCGTTAAATAAACCAAAATATATGGGCAAGTTTTTAGTTCTCGCAGGTGGCTCAGTCAAAGGCGCCTTTCAAGCTGGTGCGATTAAGGCTTTGGCCGAACAGGGCTACCAGCCGGATGCTATTTATGGGATTTCGGCTGGGAGTTTGAATGCGGCGTATTTGGTGAATAAAATAGGTCAGCAAGCCTTGGAGACGGGAACAGTATCCTTTAAACAAGCGGCGTATGATTTGTGTGATTTCTGGGAGGCACGCATTACGAGTCGGTCAAGTCTATCCAAACCACTTTCGCTCGTTCAATTGGGCTGGTCCGCACTCCGCAAGAAATTCAATGGCTTGGTCTCCACGCAGCCGTTACGCACCTTGCTTGAAGAAGAACTTATTCCGCGCAATTTACACGCTAGTCCGGTCGTACTGAAAATAGGTGCGGTCAACGTAATCGATGGGGGGATGCATTATGTAGATCCCAGTGAGGAGGCATTTTTTGACTACCTGATGGCTTCTTCCGCGATTCCAATCTTAATGCCGATGGTTCAAATCAATGGCGAAACGAGGCGCAGTTTTTTGGATGGAGGTCTGCGTGACGTGACCCCGATTCGAAAGGCATTGGAAGATGGGGCCACCGAAATTATTTGTGTGAGTTGCCATCCCGAAACGATTGAAGGCGGCAGTTTTGATACAGGCGATTTACTTGCGCTCGTGGACCGCGTGATGGATATCGCCGTCAATGAAATTCTAAACTCCGATTTACGCGAAACGATGTTGATCAATAATTCATTGCCGCTCGATGGTTCACCGCAACCTGATGGTGAGTTCGCGGGGTATCAGCGTGTCAAAATCACCAATATTCGGCCCGAGCAGCCACTGACCGTAGACATGCAACAATTCACCAAAATGGATATTCGCCGTATGATCGAAGTGGGCTATTCCGTGGTGCAAAAGGGATAAAAAAAGCCCGATCGACGACCGGGCTTTGTAGCGGAATTACACCGACATAATATCTTTTTCTTTCTCGTTAAAGATTTGATCAATCTTCGTGATGAAACCATCCGTGATTTTTTGGATTTTTTCTTCGCTGGCTTTGATTTCATCTTCGGAAACGCCGTCTCCTTTTAATTTTTTGATGCTATTATTGCCATCTTGGCGCGCATTCCGAATGTTGATTTTGGCCACTTCGATTTCTTGCTTCACTCGCTTGACTAAATCCCGGCGACGCTCTTCGGTTAATGGTGGAATCGACAAACGAATTAATTCACCATCGTTCATTGGATTTAAACCAAGATTTGAGTTGCGAATCGCTTTCTCGATTTCACCGAAAATGCCTTTTTCAAAGGGCTTGATCGCAATTGTACGTGCATCCGGTGTGGTGATCGAGGCTGCACCTGAAATAGGCGTAGCCATGCCGTAATAATCAATCATCAATCCTTCGAGCATCGAGGTGCTCGCTTTGCCCGCTCTAATTTTAGATAATTCAATGTTTAAGTGCTTAATCGCACCTTCCATCGTCTCTTGAGTCGCTTCAATATAAAACGCTAATTCTTCCATGTTTAATTAACTGATTAATGTGCCTACATCTTCTCCAGATACCAAATCCGCTAAATTGCCCGGTTTGTTCATGTCGAAAACGATGATCGGTAAGTTATTTTCTTGGCATAAGGTAAATGCCGTTGTATCCATAATTTTTAAGCCCTTTTGGATGGCATCCGAAAAGCTCAATTGCGTAAATCGAGTCGCCGTTGGGTCTTTTTCCGGATCAGCGGTGTACACACCATCCACCCGTGTTCCCTTTAAAACGACATCCGCCTCAATCTCAATCGCCCGTAAAGAAGCCGTCGAATCTGTGGTGAAATACGGGTTACCCGTACCTGCTCCGAATATCACAATCCGTCCTTTTTCCAAGTGACGCATTGCTCTTCTACGAATAAATGGCTCACAAACCGCCTCCACTTTAATCGCCGTCATCATACGTGTGTACAAACCTTGTTTTTCTAACGAAGCCTGCACCGCCATGCCGTTAATAACTGTGGCAAGCATTCCCATGTAATCTCCCTGTACGCGGTCAATGCCCGCTTGGGCAGCAC
>CANHKE010000303.1 GCA_947461155.1 Cytophagaceae bacterium
TCGGCAACTTTAATGGCGGTTTTAAGTTTCCCTATTATCATTCCACTTTTACTACTGCTATTGAAATTATCAAAAAGTGCCATGGATGGGATTTCAATCCAAGAAAATTGGGATGAAATCGCCATTTTAGGTGCATTAAACACCATCGTAGTTGCATTATCAGGCATCCTATTCCCCTATATATGGAGACATTAAAAAAGAATATCTGGAAATTCCTGTGCATCGCACTTCTTTTTTACACCGTTTTCGCGGGGTTAAATGGGAAAGTGCCCCGCCAAGCCATCTTAAATGAGACGGTAAGAAACCTTTATTTCCACGTGACCATGTGGTTTAGTATGATCTTCTTGCTCGGTACTTCCGTTTATCATTCCATCCAATACCTCCGAAAAGGTGACCTTAGCGCAGATGCAAAATCATACGCTTACGTGGAAACAGGCCTCGTATTTGCCCTACTTGGTCTCATAACCGGCAGCTTTTGGGCCAAATTTACCTGGGGAGATTGGTGGACAAACGACCCAAAATTGAATTCGGTGGCCGTCGGCTTACTTATTTATTTAGCCTATTTACTCGTGCGTTCTTCCTTACCAGATGAGCAACAAAAAGCACGTATATCATCGGTATACAATATTTTTGCATTTGTCGTATTCATGATCCTCATTTGGATTTTACCCCGCATGACTGATTCCCTTCACCCCGGAAATGGTGGGAATCCAGGCTTCAACTCCATGGACCTGGATAATCGCATGCGCATGGTATTTTATCCCGCGATTATCGGATGGACATTATTAGGGTTTTGGATCGCCAAATTACGCATCCGAATTTTAGCCATTGAACAACAAATTGAAGAAAACGAATAATATGAAAGCGAAACTTTTCAGCCTAATTTTCGTCCTAGCCAGCTTTGTGGCGCAAGCGCAAGCCGACGTAGCTATGGCAGACCAATTCCGCGCAGACGGAAAAATTTATGTGGTGATTGCTGTCATCAGCATCATTTTGATTGGTTTATTTGTTTATTTATTTCGTTTGGATCGGAAAATCACCGACTTAGAAAATCGCCTCAAATGAAAAAAACACATATCGTAGGTTTGATCCTTATTGCGATCGCCATCGGAATTATTTTAATCACGACAGGTGATGCCAGCACGTATGTGGGCTTCGATGAAGCAGAGCGCATCAGCCAGCAAGACCCAAATCAAAAAGTCCATGTCGTAGGGAAATTGAAAAAAGATGCACAAGGACACATCCTAGGGCTACAATTTAATCCAGCCTTGGACGCAAATCGCTTGCAATTTATCGTCGAAGATAGCCTAGGCAGAGAAAATGAAGTGGTCTATGCCGCACCCAAACCACAAGATTTTGAGAAATCTGAAAAAATCGTTTTGGTAGGGAGCATGAAGGCCGACAAGATTTTTTACTGCGATAAAATTTTACTGAAGTGCCCTTCCAAATATCAAGAAGGGAAAGTTTCCGCCGACTCAAGCGCTTCGTTTGAAGCAAAAAAATAAATATGATACACGAAAGTATTGGCCAAATAGGACATGGCCTCGTCATTGTTTCCTTCGTTACCGCGCTTCTCGCTACATTCGCCTATTTTAAGACGAGCCAAACAGATGCGCTAAATACCGAATGGCGACAAACAGCACGTACCCTATTTTTCATTCACTTTGTCGCTGTCATCGGTGTGGCATACAGCCTTTTTCACATCATCTACAATCATTATTACGAATATCATTACGCATTTTCGCACGCTTCGCGCGCATTACCCCTTCAATTTATGATCTCCTGTTTTTGGGAAGGTCAAGAAGGAAGTTTCTTACTTTGGATTTTCTGGCAAGCGCTACTTGGCCTATTGCTGATGATCAAAAACCCTACCTGGGAAGGACCCGTTATGACGATTTTTGCACTGGTTCAAACCTTCCTTACATCGATGATCCTAGGCGTCATCATCCCGATAATCGATTTGAAAATTGGCTCTTCCCCGTTCTTATTGCTACGCGAAGCGCAACCTGATTTACCCGTGTGGAGCTTGCAGCCTAATTTCATCCCGAAAGATGGCCGTGGATTAAATCCCTTATTGCAAAATTATTGGATGGTTATTCACCCGCCAACCTTATTCCTTGGTTTTGCGATGACGCTAATTCCATTCGCCTATTTGATGGCAGGTCTTTGGAAAAATCAATTAACCGCTTGGATCAAACCCGCACTTCCTTGGGCCCTCGCTTGTGGCGGAATTTTAGGTATTGGTATTTTAATGGGTGCCTATTGGGCCTACGAAACCTTAAACTTTGGCGGGTATTGGAACTGGGATCCGGTTGAAAACGCATCGCTAGTCCCTTGGTTAATTTTAATTGGAGCCATCCACACCATGGTTGCCCACCGCAATTCCAGCGCGGCACTCAAGACATCCATCATCTTGGTCATTGCGACGTTTATATTGGTCCTATATTCCACGTTCTTGAATCGTTCCGGTGTACTTGGAAATGCTTCTGTACACTCATTTACCGATTTAGGTTTATCGGGCCAGCTACTCGTTTACATGTTAACATTCCTTTTCGGCGCCATCGCATTAGCCTGGTACCGCTGGAAAGACCTACCGAAAGACGAAAAAGAAATCGGCGTCTATTCTAGGGAATTTTGGATATTTATCGGCGCGTCCATCTTGGGCTTATCGGCATTCCAATTAACCTTCACGACTTCCATTCCCGTTTACAATAAAATCGCGGCAGCCTTTGGACTCGTTTCAAACTTGGCACTACCCGCTGACCAAGCAGCCCATTACAGCAAAATTCAAATTTGGATTTTTATTGCCGTTGCCGTACTAAGCGCAGTTGGCCAATACGTCTGGTGGGGAAAAATCAAAGAATCCACCAAATGGAAACCGCTTTGGAATGCCACACTTGTAGCCACCCTACTGACAGTATTATTTGTGAATCTGGGCAAGATTTATACCCCATCATACATCATCTTACTTTGGAGTAGCTTATTCGCCACAATCGCAAATGGCACGATTCTTTTCTTTTTAATCA
>CANHKE010000304.1 GCA_947461155.1 Cytophagaceae bacterium
CCCATCATGTGGAAGATTTAGCTTTAGTCTTGCAATGCATAGCTGGCCAAGATGGGTATGATAGCACATTAACGGATGCTCCGGAAATTGCCTATCAGCCTAAGAAGCGTGTAGCTTATATTAAAGAAATAGTCGAACACCCAAGTCTTCAAGTTGAAATACGTGATGCTTTTTTGGCGCAAGTAGAACTATTGAAAAATGAAGGTATTGAGGTTGTTAGCGTTGATTTTCCGTATATCGATCAAATGCTGCCTACTTACTATGTGTTGACAACAGCGGAAGCTAGTTCTAATTTAGCCCGTTTTGATGGGGTTAAATTTGGCCACCGGACGGAAAATGCACATGATTTAATGGACATGTACAAAAAAACGCGCGAAGAAGCTTTTGGCGAGGAGGTAAAACGTCGAATCATGTTGGGCACCTTTGTTTTGAGCGCTGATTATTATGACGCATATTACACCAAAGCGCAGCAAGTACGTCGCTTAATCCAAGAACATACCATGGCTATTTTAGCCGAGGCAGATTACATTATTTCGCCGACGACTTCATCTACGGCCTATCGATTAGGAGAGAAGACTTTAGACCCTTTGCAAATGTACTTAGGGGATTTATTTACGGTGCAAGCGAACGTGACGGGTTTACCTGCTTTGTCGTTTCCGATGGGCGTGGATTCGAACAATTTACCCATGGGTTTCCAGATTATGGGACGAGCTTTTGATGAAGCAGGTCTATTGAATTTGGCTAATACAATGAATAAATAAATGAAAATACTTGGTTTAGTTTTCCTGTTTTGTCTTTTGACGCTGCGCCTTTCCGCGCAGATAACAGCTTCTACGCCCAATTCGATTGAGATTCCTGTAGGTAAATCGTATTTTCCGGAAGATGAATTAAATTTTGTCGATTCATTGGCGGGAGTGGAGCAAGGATTACCCACCGCATTAATGATTGATCCGCAGATTGTTCAAAAACGCTTAGCTGGCTTGCAACAACGAATTCCGTTAAATTACAATTTACAAACCCATCAGTTTGTCGAGTACTTTGCTTTCAAGAAAGCCGATTTTACGCAACGCATGGTCGAAAAGCGTGATGTCTATTTCCCTCTATATGAGAAGTATTTAAAGCAATACAATCTCCCGGAAGAGTTGAAATACCTTTCGCTCATCGAATCAGGTTTAGAGCCCAAAGCCTTATCTAATAAAGGTGCCGGTGGTTTGTGGCAGTTTATGCCTTATACTGCTCGTGGTGATTTTGGTCTTCGTGTAGACGGTTATATCGATGAACGTTTTGATGCCGAAAAAGCAACGGAAGCTGCCTGCAAATATTTAGGACAATTATACCGCATTTTTGGGGATTGGCATTTGGCACTAGCTGCGTATAATACAGGCCCAGGAAATGTGAAACGCGCCATTCGGAAATGTGGGAAAAGTGATTTTTGGGGTATTTACAATTGCCTACCTAAACAAACGCGTGCCTATGTTCCGCAGTTTATAGCCATGAATTACATGATGAATTACCATGCAGATCATGCCATTCATGCAGAAAAGTGGACCAAAGTCATTCCATCAGATACCATTCATGTAACTGGATATTTGAATTTAGCCGTGATGAATCGCTTGGCCTCCATAGCCACCGATACGTTCCGTATTTTAAATCCACATGTTTTATCAAGCGTCCTACCTGCTGATTCACGTAAAACCATTATTCGCTTACCCTCAAATAAATTAGCCTATTTTCATGTAAATCGTTCGGCCATTCTAGATTCCGCACGGTTTGTTGGCCTAAACGATAGTTTGGCGATTCAATATGTCGATCGATTGATTAAAAAAACCATTAAGGTTAAACGTGGACAAGATATTTATGACATCGCTCGCTTGGTAGATGTTTCTGTTTTTGAACTGAAACGAGTCAATCACCTACGTTCAAATCGACTTAAAAAGGGCCGACGCATCGTTTATTATGCCCGTGTCCGTGAAAAGGTTCCTATGAAACCTAGTCTTTTTGAATCCACTAAAGACTCGACCCATGTGGCTGTTCTGGCTACGCCCAAATCGAAGAATCGGAAACATATCAAGTATTACAAAGTGCGTTCAGGAGATACGTTGTCTGAAATAGCAGATCGACACGATGGATTGACCGTTGCTAAATTGAAAAAGTTAAATCATTTGCGTTCTCAGGTCATTTTGCGCCCAGGAATGCGCTTACGAATTTCTTAATATGATCGCCTACTTAAAAGGTAAATTAGCACACAAAGACCGAACGCATGTCATCATCGATGTCCAGGGTGTCGGTTATGAGGTAAAGATTTCACTTCAAACCTATGATGCATTAGCGGATGGGAATGAATCCTGCCATTTGTTTACCCACTTACAAATCAAAGAAGATGCACATACTTTGGTGGGGTTTCATGCCATGGATGAAAAATATCTTTTTCTTGATTTAATCAGTGTTTCAGGGATTGGATTAAGTACAGCTTTAGTGATGTTATCATCCTTTTCTTCAGGGGAAATTCGTTCCGCGATTATGAATGAAAACATCGGTTTGATTCAATCCATTAAGGGTATTGGTTCGAAAACGGCCCAACGGGTCATTCTGGAATTAAAGGACAAATGCAAGAAAGATACCTTGTTTGTAGAAGCAGGTGCGGCATCGCATGACAAGAGTTACGGTGTCAAACATGAGGCTTTAGCTGCCTTAGTGACTTTGGGATTACCTCGGGTAGCCGCGGAGAAAAGTTTGGATCAGCTATTAAAAGCTAATCCAGATGCTACGATTGAGCAATTAATTAAGCTTGCGTTACGTTAATCGTTTTTAATAAGATTCGTGCAGATTAGTCAAAGACCCTATTGGATTTCAAAAGCCCAGCTATATATGCTGTTGCTCGGTCTTTGTTTAACCTGGAACGGCTTTGCTCAAACGTTGTCCATCGATTCGAGTAAAATTGTAGAAAAAAGTGGGCGGAAACCACGTTACCAATTAAAAAAAGCACCTTTTTCGAGTCTGAGTACCGCTAAAAAGC
>CANHKE010000305.1 GCA_947461155.1 Cytophagaceae bacterium
CGAGGATTTTGAAGAATTTTTTCATGGGGGGAAATTATCAGTTTTAAAGGTTTAAAAAAGGTTTTTTGGCCTTAGCTTTGGCAAAGCTTGGAGCTTTGCCAAAGCTAGATGGGCCGACTACGAAATATCCGTTGAAGCAATACGTAAGGTCATGAATCCGGCGAGTGCAGAAGGAATCGCGAATACCCAAAAACTTTGGGTCATGTCCAATCCCCAGGCTACTAACAATCCGCCCAAAATCGGCCCGATGATTCCACCGAGTCGGCCAGCGCCAATCGCCCAACCCACACCCGTCGTTCGAATATAGGTCGGATACATCCGCGCCGCCACGGCATATAGGCCGACAAACCCGCCTTGCACGCCGAATCCCATTAAGAAGAAAACAAGCAACACGTAATCGGTGCCCACAAAAAATCCAAACGAAAGCATCACGAGCGCCGTAAAAATCAGGATCGTACTTATCGTTTTTTTCAACCCAAAACGCGAGGAGCAATAGCCTTGCATCGGGATGCCCACAATGGCACCGAGGTTAAAAACGGTTCCGGCATAAATGGCCGCTGAGATGGATAAACCCGCATTGGTCGCCAACTTCGGAATCCAGTTTAGCATAAAATACAGGGTCGCAAACGCTAGAAATAAAGCGGTCCATAATTGGAGCGTCGACAATTTATACGGGGCACGTAAAAGGACCTCAACTTTTGGTTTTTGACTCGCATCATCCGGCTTCACCAAGGATTCCGTGATGAAAAAATAGACGAGCGGCAACGCTAAAAAAGTGGCGTATCCCGCCAACTCGAACATGCGTTCCCAGCCGGAAGCCTTAATGACCGTCGCGGCCACCAAACCAGACAAAACGGCACCTACAGGGTAACCGGCAACGACCGTACTCACCCAAAAATCACGTGTTTTTGTCGGTGCATTTTCCGCCGTCAGCGCAGCCGTGGTAGCCATCATTGCCCCAATTCCAAGACCAGAAATAAACCGAAAAATCATCAAGTAATTGATATCTGTCGCCTGAGACGTCAAATAAATACAGGTCGCCATCAGAAATCCGGCGATGAGCATAGTGGACTTCCGACCGATGCGATCTGCAAAAGGTGCTAGGAAAATGGCGCCTACGGTCATGCCCACGAGGCCAGAACTGAAAACGATGCCTAAGTTGGCAGGCGAAATGCTCCACGCTTTCGCAATCGCCGGCGCGGCGTACGAAATAATGAGCACGTCCATGCCGTCGAGCATGTTCATCACAAAACAGATAAAAACAGCGAGGTATTGTTTAGTTGACATATCCAAAAGAAGGCTTCGCCCCCGTTTTAACCCAAATCCGCAACGCATCAAAAGCCTCCCCAGTTTGTTTATCCGTAAACTGGCAATGCGCCTGTCCATTCGTGTATTTGACTGTAAAATATTTCCCGCGTCCTTGCGCGTGAATCATGTTTTCCAGATTCGTCACCGCGTAGGAAACAGGGATTAATTGGTCATAAATCGTATGCATCAGGACAATCGGTTTGTCTATTTTACCCGACCGATCGTAGCGCGCGAAGAGCTTTTGTGGATCTTGGGTCGCGGCTAAACGTTCCGCTTTTTTGTTTACTTCGAGGTTATCTGGAAATCCGGAATATACGGTTTGGGTATTATCAAATGGGTTTCCGTTAAACTTCAAAGCCAAATCCCGCAACACATTTTGGTTGAAAAACAAGGCGGCAGGTAGGTCAGCTAATTTGAGGTCAAAGCGTTTGGCAAATGCCAAAGCCAACACCGAATCTTTGGACATAATTGCCTGTTTGATTGCGCCCATGCGTGGACCAGCTTGTGCAAATGAGGCAAATTGAATCCCGCTGGCCGGGTTAAAAATTTCATGCAACGAAGGTACGATGCCTGGGAAGAGCCCATTAAACGTCGCATACATGTCGTATTCTTTGCGGCATTGCAGATAGGGACGTGACGACAAGGGACATAAGGGTAGTCCGCCTTGGTAATGCTGTCCAAAATTCTCTAGGGTCGCCACCGTGATACCGCCACCCATGGAATGACCCACCATGAACGTCGAATCGGGCTGGCCCATTTTTTTAATAAATGCCAGACGCAATTCTTCGGTCGCATCCACGCCTTCCGCGAGAGCGAACCCTTGAATCGGATAATCTGAAGCGGCGATGGCGAATCCGCGATCCAAAAATGGCTTTAATCGCTGGGCCAAATTAGCGTTTGCGCTCGACGCCGGCGTACCCATGAATTGGTACCCATGTGCGTACATGATTAATTTTTTATTCCAATTGGCGGGGATGTGGACTTGGTAGTCGCCTCCTTTGAGGGCGCCTAGGTCAACGGCCTTTTGCGCCATGAGGCTGATGGAAAAGCAACAGCATAATAGGATGCGGTAGATCATAGTAGTTTATAGATTCGGATTTTGACTGCGTCTGGCATGCGTTCGCCGGTGCAAACGAAAATGGTGTCGTTGACCCAAGCATATTTACTTGTCAGCGGCGCTTCTAATTTGGGAATGGCGCGGAAATAATATTGACTGGCATCCACTTTTTCGCCTTTCGCGATGCGGGCCGCAACCTCGGGAGTAGCCACGCGAACCCCAATATTTTTGACATAAATGATGGAACCGTCATCCGCTTTAAACTGATAATGCGCTTCTAGCTCTGCGACGCCGTCTTTACGAACCACTTGCCAGTCGGCACCTCCATTAAATATTTCCCCCTTTATTCCCGGTCCCTCCACCGTCCCGCCGATGATTGGAATGATGCGTCGCGTGCCATGTGCGGTTTCGCCTACGGTCAATGCGGGGCTAAGTTTTACGTGTAATTCACAGAAAAATTCGAGTTTGGGTGCGTCTTGCGCGAACGAAGTGGAGATGCTGAATATCAGCAAAGTGATTATTTTTTTCATAGGTTAACGTTAGAGGGGGGCTCTTTAGCTTTGGCATAGCTTGGAGCTATGCCAAAGCTAGCGAAAATTAGAACTTTTTGGACAGCCCAAAGGTAATTTATCAATTAC